>NZ_LGDO01000091.1:0-16087 GCF_001279805.1 Streptomyces sp. XY431 | reverse complement strand
TCCCCGCCCCCGACGGCACCCTCCTCCCCGCCACCGCCCTCCAGTCCGCCGCCCTCACCACCGTCACCGACCTCTTCGGCCTCGTCGCCCCCACCCCGGCCGCCCTCCCGGCCTGACCGCCCCGGAGCTGATCCGCCGGAGGGCCCGCACCGGGTGGTGCGGGCCCTCCGGCGGCTCGGGTCCGACGGGGTTCAGGCGCGGCGGCGGGCGGTGCGGGTGCTCCGGACGGTCCGGACCGCGTGGACGAGGATGCCGGCGAGCAGGAAGAGGGCGCCCTGGCAGATGGCGGCGTAGCCGGAGCCGACGGCGAGCCAGGCGGAGAAGGCGAAGGCGCCGAGGGCCAGGGTGAGGTCGCGGGCGAGGCGGGCGGGGGCGACGCGGGTGCGGTCGCCGCGCAGCAGCCAGCGGAGTTGGGCGGCGGTGGAGAGGAGGTAGGGGACGGTCGCGGTGAAGGTGGTGACCAGTACCAGGGTGTCGAAGGCGGACTTCGCGCCGGAGGCGAAGTTGAGGACGGTGAGCAGCGAGGCGAGGGTGACGCCGACCAGGACGCCGACGACGGGGACGCCGTGGCGTTCGACGGTGAAGACGGCGGGGAACAGGCCGTCCTTGGCGGCGGCGCAGGGGGCCTGGGCGGAGAGCAGGGTCCAGCCGTTGAGCGCGCCGGTCATCGAGACGAGGGCGGCGACGGCGACGGCCGTTCCGCCCCAGGAGCCGCCGAAGACGGTGTTCACGGCGTCGGAGAAGGGCGCGGTGGAGTGGATCAGCCGCTCGTGGGCCACCGAGCCGAACACGGCGAGCGTGCCCAGCAGGTAGACCACCGCGGCGCCGGCGGTGCCGAGCACGCTGGCGCGGCCGACGTTGCGTTCGGGGTCGCGGACCTGGCCCGCGCTCATGGCGGCCGACTCCACGCCGAGGTAGCTGAAGAGCAGGATCGCCGCGGCGGCCGTCGTCCCGCCGAGCCAGCCCTCGCCGGTCGCGTCGAAGGGGCCGAGGTTCGCCGGGTCGAAGGCGGTGAGACCGGCCACCGCGACCACCATCAGCGCGACGAACTTGAGCACGGTGGAGACGAGTTGGACGGTGCCGACGTAGCGGGTGCCGGCCAGGTTGGCGAGCGCGGGCAGCCATTGGACGGCGAGCGCGCAGGCGAGGGTGAGGCCGGTGGAGTGGCCGCGGGGCCACAGCACGTCGAGGTAGCCGACGGCGGCGACGGCGAGGGCGGCATTGCTGACCCAGGTGGTGATCCAGTACGACCACGCGGCCAGGAAGCCGGCGAAGTCGCCGAACGCCTCGCGGGCGTAGACGTACGGGCCGCCGGTGCGCGGGTCGCGGCGCGCGAGCCGGCCGAAGACCAGGGCCAGGGTGATCGCCCCGACCGTCAGCACGGCGAAGGCGAGCAGGCTGACCGTCCCGTAGGGGGCCACGGCGGCGGGGATCATGAAAATGCCGCCGCCGATGATGTTGCCCATCACCAGCGCGGTCGCGGTCGGCAGGCCGAAGCGGCGGCCGGCGGGGGCCGCAGCCAGGGCGTGGGGCGGGAGCGACGGCGCGGGCGTCGGGTCGACGTCCGTCCGCGCGGGTCGGGGTGCCTGCCGGGTCGCGGCCGGGCTGGTCTGCATGGGGGCGTCGGGCCTTTCCTGTCCTGCGCGCTCGGTGGAGCGGACGCCCATGCTGGTGCAGGCGGCACCTTGTACCAAATCGGTGGGATTTGTTCTCCGGACGGGCCCGCCCGCCGGAAAACCTCCGGTCGCGAAGCACCCGGACGGTCACTCGTCCGGTGCCGCCGCGGCGGCCGGGATCAGCCAGTCACCGCAGCGGCCCGGCCGGACGCGTCGGCCGGGGCGTCGGGCAGGAGGTGCACCGGCAGGTCCGCCCGGCGCTTGACCCTGAGCTTGCGGTAGGAGCTGGTCAGATGCTGTTCGACGGTGCTGATGGTGATGAAGAGCTCATGGGCGATCTGACGGTTGGTCCGGCCGCGCGCGGCCAGCTCGGCCACCCTGAGCTCGGCCCGGCTCAGTCCGACGGCCGGCAGCACTCCCGGCCCGCGTTCGCCACGTTCGCCACGCGCACTGCGCGCACCGCGCGCACCGCGTTCACGGTGGGCGTCGGGCACGCCGACTTCCCGCTCCTTCTCCACCGACCACATGAGCTGTCATCCCCCGATGAACATGCGCGACCGCACGATTCTGCCATGCGCCCGGCGGACGCATCCACCGGTCGCGCGGGCGGCGGCACCCCGGCCACCGCCCGCCGACCCGGCGTCAGCCCGAGGTGTGCCGCAGGATGTCGAGGACCTCGCCGGTGATCGCGGCCTCGTTCTGCTCGAAGGCCGGCCCGGTCAGCAGCTCCGGCTGCTCCGGGAGGCCGGTGAGCACCGGGGTGTGCAGGTGACCGCCGGGCAGTTGCGGGGCGAGTTCCAGGCGCAGCCGGTTGGTGCGGTAGGCGACCTCGTTGGAGAGATAGCCCCCGCCGCCGCCGGCGACCGCCCGCGAGCCGGGGGTCGGCCCGCCCTCCCGGTCGACCGGGCCGGTCCCGCCGGCCGGGATCTCGGTGACGGTGGTGTTCAGCAGCACCGGGTAGGGCTGCTGCACGGCGGTCATCGGGCCGGTGGGCAGGCTGGTGGCGATGAACTCGGCACCCGGGCCGAGCCCCGGGGCGGTGACGGGGTGGTCCCGGGTGCCGCCGGAGAGCGCGCCGATGTTGTCGGGGTAGGGGTCGGCGGAGCGGGAGCGGCCGGCCCAGGCCTCCAGGGTGAACAGCCCGGGGTAGCCCTGGCTGATGGTGGTGATGAGGTCCGCGGCGCGGGGGCCGCGGGCGAGCCGAGGGGCGTAGGCGCGCTCGACCATGCCGAGGTCGAAGTCGCCGTAGCGGACCGGGAGGAGCACCGAGCGGATCTCGGCCGGGGTGCCGTCGGCCAGGGTGATCCGGCGGCCGTCGAGTTGCAGCGCCGCCGAGCCGGAGGGGTTGGCGCGACGCGGCTCGGCGTCCAGGCCGAAGGGGTCGAAGCCGCTGATGAAGATCCGCCGCACGCCCGGGCGGCCGCTGAACCCGCTGTCGGCCAGTCCGCGCGAGGCGTCCTCGAAGCGCTGCCGCAGCGCGGCCGGGTCGACACTGAAGCCCGGCTGCCAGCGCGCGAGCCGGACGGTCATGGCGACCCTGGTCCAGTAGAGCGGCCGGTCGTCGGCGGTCGGCAGGTCGCCGCCGGGCCGGCGGCCCTGGGCGCGGTCCACACCGGCCCGCCAGAGCGCCCCGCCCCAGGCGTCGAGCAGCCGACCGGCCTCGTCGGCGTTGCGGGCGGTGCACAGCGCGGCGGGGAACCGGGCGACGAAGTCGCCGAAGCCCCCGCGTTCGGTCAGCGCGGCGGTCCGCGGGTCCGCGGTGCGGGCCTGTTCCCGGTCGAGCGGCGCGGACTCGACGGGCCGGCAGCCGGGACCGGCCGCGTGGGCGGTGGCGGCGGTGGGGAGGATCGAGGCGGCGAGAGCGCCGATGAGGGTCGCGGTGAGCGCGGCCCGGCGCCGAACGGTCGTCATGGCGTGGACATTACAGAGGCCCTCCCGGCTCCACCAGAGCGCCTCGCCACCGCCACGCACAGTGACCACGGACCGCACCGGTCTGCGGAGACCCGCAGCGGAAGCGGCATCCACCCCCCTGGCGGGTCACGCCCCGTAGCGGTTTACTGGGAGTGAGCAGGGCAGAAACGGAGGCCCGGCGATGGAATGTCCCCACCCACCCGGATTCCACACCGAGGTCCGCGAGCGCTACGCGGCCACCGGCGCCGAAGTGGCCCGGCTGCTGCGCTCGGCGCCCGAGGACCTCTGGACCGCACCCACCCCGTGCCGCGACTGGGACGTGCGCACACTGGTGAACCACCTCGCCGCCCAGCACCTGTGGGTGTGCCAGGCGATCGCCGGCTACACCCCGGCCCAGATCGGCCGCCGCTTCGAGGGCGACGTCCTCGGCCGCAACCCGCTGGGCGTCTGGACCATGGCCGTGCGCAGCGCCCAACGCGCACTCGCCCGGCCCGGCGCCCCCGACCTCCTGGTCCACCTCGGCTATGGCGTACGGGACGCCGGCGGCTACGCCCGCGAGCTGGTAGCCGAGACCGTCGTCCACAGCTGGGACCTCTCCCGGGCCCTCGGCGAGCACGGCCGGATGCCCCCGGGCTCCGCCCGCTACGCGCTCGCGGAGTTCCACGGCTACCGCGACCTGGCCGGCACCGGCCGCTTCGACCCACCGTTCGCCGCGCCGCCGGGCGCGGACGCCGAGGACCAGCTGCTGGCCCTCACCGGCCGCGACCCGGCGTGGTCGGCCGACCGCATCTGACGCCGCCGTGTTTCCCGCGACGGCCCCGGGCGGATGCGGAAGGTCCGGGGGGGCTCAGAACATCAGGTCGTAGCCGGCGTCCTCGTTCGCACTGAAGTTGGCGTTGCCGGTGGAGTCGGAGAACCGGAGCGTGCCACCGACGACGGAGCCGGTGAACTCCTTGAGCTTGACCCCCTCGTGCGCGACGGAGGCGAGCACGGCGATGGCGAGCTCCGAGCCTTCGTCGAACTTGAGCTGGAGCGTGCAGTAGACGCTGTCGGCCTCCGCGCCGGCGACCATCTTCGTACAGAGGCCGTACGCGGTACCGGGGTCGCTGCCCCTGGCGGCCTTGAAGGTGGCCTTGGTGGCGTAGGGGACACCGACGTCCGGGATCGCGCCGCCCGCCAGCGGCGCCGCCACGCTGTCGATGACGAGGTCGGGCTTGACGGCCGCCCTGACCGAACGGTGGGTGTCCGCCCGGTCCTGACCGTCCGCCAGCGCCGGCACGCCCATCGCGGCGGTCGCGCCGACCACCAGGGCGGCGACAGCCACGGGGAAGGGCTGCTTGAAGAAGAAGGGTCGTCCCACGGGTTGCTCCAGGGTCGTGACGGGGTGGGCCTGTTGGCCGATCCGTATCCGAGCGCACCGTTCGTGGGCGGATCGCCCGCCCCACGCGGACGGACACGGAGTTCCACTCCAACGGGTGACGCGCACTCCCCCGATCGCCGACGGGCACACCGGACCGGCCACCCCGGCATGCCTACCGGGGCAACCGGTCAGCGGGCGAGGCGGCCCAGCAGGGCGGAGGCGGAGGTGATGCCGAGGGCGGTGGCCAGGGTGAGGACGCCGAAGTCCAGCAGCAGGTGCGAGGGGGTGCCGATCAGCAGCCCGCGCAGGGCGTCGACCTGGTAGCTGAGCGGGTTGGCCAGGCTGATCGCCTGGAGCCAGCCCGGCATCAGGTCGACCGGGTAGAGGGCGTTGGAGCCGAAGAACAACGGCATCGTGATGGCCTGTCCAATGCCCATGAGACGGTCGCGGGTGAGGACGATCCCGGCGATGGTCATGGAGAGGCAGGAGAAGAAGGCCGAGCCGAGGACCACCACCGCCACGACTCCGAGCAGCCGCAGCGGGTTCCAGGTCATCGCCACCCCGAGCACCGCCGCGAGCAGCACGACCACGACGGCCTGCAGTACTGCCTTGACCCCGGCGGCGAAGGCCTTGCCGGTGACCAGTGCGGCTCTCGGGGTCGGTGTCACCAGCAGTTTGGTGAGCACGCCGGAGTCCCGCTCCCAGATGATCATGATGCCGTAGAAGATCGCCACGAACATCGCGGACTGCGCGATGATCCCGGGGGCCAGGTAGTCCAGGTACGGGATCCCGTCGGTGGGGATCGCCTTCAGCCGGGTGAAGGTCTCGCCGAAGATCAGCAGCCAGAGCGCGGGCTGGACCGCCCGGGTGTAGACCTCGGTCCGGTCGTGGCGCAGCTTCTGGAGCTCGACCACGCACATCGCGGCGACCCGGGCGGGCACCTGGCGCCAGCCGGTGCGGGGCGGCGGGGGCACCAGCAGCAGGCCCAGGTCGAGTGCGTCAGCCGACGCGGTTGGCTGTGCGGCGGGTCCGGCGGACATCGTTGAAGTCTCCTTCCGTACCCTCGCCGCGGGCGAGGCCGCGGCCCGAGAAGTGGCGGAACACGTCGTCGAGCGTGGGATCGGGCAGTGCGGGGTCCTGCTCACGGACCCGGGCCTTGAGTTCGCCGGGGGTGCCGAGCGCGCGGATCCGGCCCCGGTCCATGAGGGCGATCCGGTCGCAGTGGCGGTCGGCCTCGTCCATGTAGTGGGTGGTCACCAGCACCGTCATCCCGGTGGCGCGGCGGACGGCGTCGACCCGCTCCCAGACGCTCGCGCGGGCGATCGGGTCCAGGCCGATGGTGGGCTCGTCCAGCACCAGCAGCCGTGGGGCACTGACCAGCGCCTGGGCGAGTTCCAGCCGTCGCACCATGCCGCCGGAGTAGGTGCCGGCCGACCGGTCGGCGGCCTCGGTGAGGTCCACGGCGGCCAGTGCCTGGGCGACCCGCGCGGACCGTTCGGCGCGCGGCACGTCGAAGACCCGGGCAAACAGCGCGACGTTCTCCCGGCCGGTCAGTCCGGCGTCGGCGGAGAGCTGCTGCGGGACGTAGCCGAGCAGCCGGCGGACCTCCGCCCGGCGCCCGGCCGCGTCGTGGCCGAAGACCCGGACCATCCCGGCAGCGGTCGGCAGCAGGGTGGTGATCGCCCGGATCGTGGTGGTCTTGCCGGCGCCGTTGGGGCCGAGCAGTCCGAAGACCTCGCCGGCCCGCACGGTCAGGTCGACGCCGTCGACGGCCCTGGTGTCGCCGCCCTTCCGCCGGCCCCGGCGGAAGGTGTAGCTCAGGCCGCGGCAGACCACCGCTTCGTTGGGCCCGGTCGTCATGGTCCGGTCCTCCCTCCGGCGGCCGGGGCCGCCGTGCCCGGTTCGCCCGCGCGCTCGCGCAGGCCCGTCGCCACTCCGCGCAGCGCGGGCAGCGCGGCGGCCAGCGCCGCCCGGTCGGCGGCGGGCAGCCCCGCCACCACCTCGCCGACCAGCGCCTCCCGCCGGGCCCGCCAGGCCGCCAGCCGCTCCACGGCCTCGCCGGTGGCGTACAGCAGGGCGGCCCGGCGGTCGGCCGGGTCCACCTCGCGGCGCAGCAGGCCGAGCGCGACCAGCTGGTTGACCAGGGTGGAGACCGAGTTGGCGGCCAGGCACAGCTCGGCGGCGGCGTCGGAGACCCGCAGACCGGGGAAGTCCGTCACCAGCCGCAGCAGTTCGACCTGGGCGCCGCGCAGCCGGGGCTCGCTCAGGCCCTCGCGCAGCCGGCGTCGCACCAGGCGCTGGATCCCGACGAGGAGGGTGGAGAACTCCTCGCCCAGCGCCGGGTCGGGCGGGCCCGGGGCGGTCGCACTCATACCTCCGATTTTAGCTCTCAGTGAGAGCTTTCTGTCGAGGGGCGGGACGGTCGACGTCCGATTCACGCCGGACCGACTCCCCTTCGCCCTGGTGGACTTCGACGCGGACCGCGCTCCGTCGCCGGACGCCGTGTCCACCCCACCCCTCGGAGAACAGGAGCTTCCGCCGTGCCCGAGACAGAGACAGAGACAGAGCCCGGCCCCCGGCTGCCCGGCCCGCCGGCCGCCACCGCACCGCCGGGACCCCCGCCCCGCGACGACGCGCGGAACCGGCGCGGAACCGGGGGCCTGCCGGCCGTCCTCGCCGTCACGGCGGGCGTCTTCGCCATCGTCACCACCGAGATCCTCCCGGTCGGGCTGCTCGGCCCGATCGGCGCGACCTTCCGGATCTCCGACGGCACGACGGGCCTGATGATGACCCTGCCCGGCCTGGTCGCCGCCGTGGCCGCGCCCGTAGTCACCGTCGCGACCCGGCGGGCCGACCGGCGCACCGTGCTCTGCGGCCTGCTGCTGCTCCTCGCCCTCGCGGACCTGCTGAACGCGGTGGCGCCCGCCTACGGCGCCGTGCTGCTGGCCCGGGTCGCCCTCGGCCTGGTGATCGGCGCGTTCTGGTCCATCGGTTCCGGACTCGCGCCGCGCCTCGTCCCGACCGAACGCCAGGCCCGGGCCAACACGGTGATCTTCACGGCCGTCCCGCTCGGCTCCGTCCTCGGGGTCCCGGCCGGCGTGCTCCTCGGCTCCCTCGCGGGCTGGCGCGCGGCCTTCGCCGCCATGGCCGCCCTGACGCTGCTCGCGCTGGCCGCCCTGCTGGCGACACTGCCCCCGCTGCCGCCGCCGGCCACCACCACCGGACTCCCGGTGCTGCGCGGGCTGCTCACCGGCCGGGGCACCCGGGCCGGTCTCGCGGTGACCTTCCTGATCGTGCTGGCCCACTTCGGCGCCTACACCTACGTCACCCCGTTCCTCACCGAGGTCACCCGGGTCGGCCCCGGCACGACCGGCGCCCTGCTGCTCGCCTACGGGGCGGCCGGACTGCTCGGCAACCTGCTCGCCGGCGCCCGCGCGGCCCGCGCCCCGCGCCCGGCCCTCGCCGCGGCCGCCGTCCTGCTGGCGGCCGCCACGCTGCTGCTGCCGGTGCTCGGGACCGGCGGCCCCGGCGCCACGGTCCTGCTGCTGCTCTGGGGAGCGGCCTACGGTGCCGTGCCGGTCTGCTCGCTCAGCTGGTTCCTCGCCGCGGCGCCGCACGCCCCGGAGGCCGCCGGGGTGCTCTTCACCTCCGCGTTCCAGGCCACCATCGGGATCGCCGCGCTGACGGGCGGCGGCGTCGTGGACCGGACCTCCCCCGGCACCGTGCTCGTCCTGGCCGGCCTCGTCGCACTCCTCGCCGCCGGGACGGCGCTGCTGACCGGGCCCTCTCCTGCGGGTCACGTCGCGACCGCACGGCGTGATCCGCAAGGGAGGGCCTAAGCCGGCCCCCAGGGCAGCACGGCGACGAGCACACCCGTGGGCGCCAGGGTGAGCAGCAGGCCGGTCGTCCAGTACGCCCCGGCGGGGCCCGGGTCCGCGTACCGGTGCCGACGGCGGCGGCGCAGCAGGTGGTTGGCCAGCCACCAGAGGCCCGAGAACACCGACAGCACCGGCACCGCGAGCATGAACCACGGCAGCATCCCGTCGTTCTCCGTCGGCTCGCCCTGGGTCCAACCGAGGGCGGCGAGTGGCCAGTTGACGGCGAAGTACCAGAGCAGCCAGATCGGCACCACCGCCGGCAGGCCGAGCAGCAGGTTCACCGCGACGGCGGCGGTCGGGTACGTGCGCATCCGATCAGTATCCACGGGCCCCCGGCGGCCAGGCCGGGCGGGCTCAGCACAGCGCCGGGTGGGCTCAGCCCAGCGCCGGGCGATCTCAGCCCCGTCCGGGCGGTCTCAGCCCAGGCCGGGCGGGCGGCGGTCGGCCCAGGGGTGCGCCAGCTCCAGCGTGCGGGACACCTGGAGCAGCAGGTCCTCACGCCACGGTGCGGCGACGAGCTGGACCCCGACCGGCAGGCCGGTCGCGTCGTCGTGGTGGACGGGCAGCGAGACGGCCGGCTGGCCGGTCACATTGAACAGGGAGGTGAACACCGCCATCGGGTAGCTGTTCCGCAGCGCCGCCGGCGGATCCTCGGCGGTACCGGCCCGCCAGGCGCCGATGCGCGGCGGCAGGCAGGCCATGGTGGGCGTCACCAGCAGGTCGAACCCGGCGACGAAGCCCTCGACGATGCGCCGCGACATCCGCTGGGCCCGCCGCACCCCCTCCGCGTAGGCCCACGAGTCGATCGCGTGCGCCGCGTCGCGCAGCGCCCGGTTGTGCGGCTCGATCCGCTCCGGGTCGGCCAGCGGCACCCCGGCGGCGCCGATGTTCCACATGGCGGTGAACTCCGTGACCAGCTCCTCGGTCGGCGGCAGCGGGAGCGGGGTGTCGACGATGTGGTGGCCCGCCGCTTCGAGCGTGCGCAGGACGGTCTCGACGGCCGCCACGCAGACCGGGTCCACGGCGATCCCGGCCACCGGCGGATCCACCAGGACGCCAATCCGCAGGCCGGCCGGCGGGTCCGCCCACATCGCGTCGGCGAAGGAGCGGTCCGGGGCCGGGGGCGACCACCAGGCGGTCGGATCGTGGCGGTCGAGCACGTCGAGCACGGCCGCCGTGTCGGCCACGGTGCGGGTGACCACGCCGCCGATGCCGAGCCCCTCGACGACGACGGCCCCGTTGGTGACCCGGCCCCGGGTCGGCTTGAGGCCGACCAGGCCGGTGCAGGAGGCGGGGATGCGGATCGACCCGCCGCCGTCCTCGGCATGGGCGAGGGGCGCCATCCCGGCGGCGACGGCGACGCCCGCGCCGCTCGACGAGCCGCCCGGCGTCCGTTCCCGGTCCCACGGATTGCGGGTGATGCCGAGCGCCTCGCTCTCGGTGAACGGCAGGCTGCCGAACTCGGAGGTGGTGGTCTTGCCGAGCAGGACGAACCCCGCGGCGAGGAACCGCCGCACGAGCGGCTCCGAGGTCTCGGCCGGCCCCCGGCCGGCGCCCGCGGACCCGTACGTGGTGGGCCAGCCCTGGACGTCCAGCAGGTCCTTGATCGGCAGCGGGACGCCGTGGAACGGCGGGAGCCCGTCGGCGGAATCGGCCCGGACGACCGCGTCGGCGGCGGCGGAGGCGGCCGCGCGGACGGCGTCGTCGTCCCGGAAGCAGAAGGCGTTCAGCGCGGGGTCGAGGGCGTCGATGCGGGCGAGGCAGTCCTCGACGATCTCGACCGGGCTCACCTCCTTCCGGCGGACGGCGGCGGCGAGTTCGACGGCGGATCCGTAGGCGGTGGCGGGGGTGGTGCCGACGGCGGTTCCGGGGGCGACGGCGGGGGCTGCGACGGTGCCGGGGGCGGCGACGGTGCCGGCTGCTTCGATCGGTGGGTTCATCGCGAACTGTCCTCTCTGAACGGGGCGGTGGGTCCGCTGCTCCAGCGTCGCCCCGTCCCGGGCCCCGCGTATTGGACGAATGTCGCGTAGCCTGGCGGTATGCGCCCCGTCGGTCCGACCCGCGCCCCCGCACCGCTGTGGGACATCGCAACTCCCCCGCGCCCCTGCCGTATCCGGGGTGTCGGCATGGCCGGCTTCCACGCCCTCGCCCCGGTCGACCTGGACGTGGTGCCTTACCCGGCCGTCACGATCGCCCTGGACCTCGGTGACCCGCCGCTCGCCGTCGACGACGCGACCGGCCGCCGGGCGCACGGCAGCGTCGTGGTCGGGCTCGCGCCCGGCAGCGTACGCGGCCACGGCAGTGCCATCACCTGTCTTCAACTCCGCCTCGCCCCGCCGGTGGCGCACCGGATCCTGGGCGCCTCGGCGGAGTTGGGCGGCGCCGTGGTCGGGCTCGACCAGCTGTGGGGCCGCGAGGCCAGGCGGACCGAGGAGCGCCTGCGCGCCGCCGCCTCCTGGGACGAGCGCTTCGCGATCGCCGAGGCCGCGCTGGTCCGCCGGTACGCGGACGGCCGGCCGGTGGACCCCGAAATCGCCTTCGCCTGGGACCAGTTGACCACCCACCGGGGCGCGGTGCGGATCGAGCGGATCGCCGCCGAGATCGGCTGGAGCCGCAAACGGCTGTGGTCCCGCTTCCACGCCCAGACCGGCCTCGGCCCCAAGCACGCGGCCCGGCTGGTCCGCTTCGACGACGCCGCGCACCGCCTCGCCGCGGGCCACAGCGCCGCCCGGGTGGCGGCCGACACCGGATACACCGACCAGTCCCACCTCCACCGCGACATCAGGACCTTCACCGGCACCACCCCCAGCACCCTCGCCACCGCCCCCTGGCTCACCGTCGACCCCACCGCCTGGCCCACCACCCGGCCCGCCGACGATCACTCCTGAACCGGCCGGGCCGGAGCACGGATTCCCGCTCGCCGCCGCGCGGTTCCGTGCCACCCTGAGGTCCCTGGCAGTCGCCCGGGCCCTGGAGGGGGAGGAAGCGTGACGTTCTGGGACCAACTGCCCGCCCTGGTCGGCGTCGTCGTCGGCTCGGTCGGCTCGTACACGGCGGCGAGCCTCACCGAACGCAGCCGCTGGCGCCGCGGCCGCGCCGAACGCTGGGACGACCGGCGCTTCCAGATCTACGCGAGCTACGGGAAGATCCTCAAGACCCAGATCAGGATCGCCCAACGGCTCGGCGCCGCCCGCAACTTCGACGGTGTGGTGGACCCTTTGGAAATAGGCGAGGGGCTGGCCGAACTCGCCCGCGCGGAGTCCGAGCGGGCCGCCGAGTGGGAGTCGATGCTGCTGGTCGGTGACGCCGCGACGGTCGAAGCGGCGCGGTCGTGGCACGAGGAGTGCTGGAACCTGGAGCTGTACGCCCGGGGCCTGCGCTCCGACGCCGCCGGCTGGGTGCGGGCCGAGGAGCGGCTGAGCCACGCCCGCGACAGGTTCTACCTCTGCGCCCGGAAGGACCTCGGGATCGCCGGTCCGCCGCCGCCGTCCGGCAACTGGCCCCGGGCCTGGCAGCACGCCGAGCCCGACCCGGCGGCGGGGCCAGGCACCTCGCCGCTGTGACGCCCGACGGCGGCCCGACCCCGTCCCGGCGCCACCGCGACCGCCGCGCACGGCTGTTCCGGAGCGGCAGGGCCGTGGCGTACCGTGACCGCATGGCTACCAACGTGTCCTCGCGGTACGACGCCGTGATTGTCGGCGGTGGACACAACGGGCTGGTCGCCGCGGCGTACCTGGCGCGGGGCGGATACCGGGTGCTGGTGCTCGAACGGCTGGCGCGGACGGGCGGTGCGGCGGTGTCTGCGTCGGCGTTCCCGGGGGTCGACGCCAGGCTGTCGCGGTACTCCTACCTGGTCAGCCTGCTGCCGGCGAAGGTGGTGCGGGAGCTCGGGCTGCGGCTGGAGCTGCGGCGGCGCCGGATCTCCTCGTACACCCCGGCCGTCCGGGACGGGAAGCCGACCGGCCTGCTGGTGGACGCGGGCGACCCCGGCCGGACCAGGGAGTCGTTCCGGGCGCTGACCGGGTCCGACCGGGAGTGGCAGGCCTGGCGGGAGTTCTACGGGACGACCGGGCGGGTCGCCGAGCGGGTGTTCCCGACGCTCACCGAGCCGCTGCCGTCACGGGCCGAGCTGCGCCGGCGGATCGGGGACGAGGCTGCCTGGACGGCCCTGTTCGAACGGCCGCTGGGCGAGACGGTCGAGCGCACCTTCGCGGACGACCTGGTGCGCGGCGTCGTCCTGACGGACGCGCTGATCGGCACGTTCACCCATGCCCACGACCCCGCGCTCCGGCAGAACCGCTGCTTCCTCTACCACGTGATCGGCAACGGCACGGGCGACTGGGACGTCCCGGTCGGCGGGATGGGCGCGGTGACGGACGCGCTGGCCGGGGCCGCACTGGCGGCCGGGGCGGAGATCCGGACCGGGCACGAGGTCACCGCGATCGCGGGCGACGGCCGCGGCGACGCCGAGGTGTCGTACCGGCACGCCGACGGCGAGGCGACGGTGGCGGCGCGCCGGGTGCTGGTGAACGCCGCGCCCGCGACGCTGGCGCGGCTGCTCGGCACCGCACCGGAGCCCGCGCCCGAGGGCGCCCAGCTGAAGGTCAACATGGTGCTGCGCCGCCTGCCGCGGCTCCGCGACCCCGGCGCGGACCCGCGCGACGCCTTCGCCGGGACCTTCCACATCGCCGAGGGCTACCGGCAGTTGGAGACGGCGTACGCGGAGGCGGCGGCCGGCCGGATGCCCTCGGCACCGCCGTCGGAGATCTACTGCCACACCCTCACCGATCCGTCGATCCTCGGCCCGGAGGCCGTCCGGCAGGGGCTGCAGACGCTGACCCTGTTCGGCCTGCACATGCCGGCCCGGCTGTTCGGCGACCCGGCGGCCAAGGAACGCGCCCTGGCCGCGAGCCTGGCGCAGCTGGACGCGGTGCTGGCCGAGCCGATCGCCGACTGCCTGGCCGTGGACGCCGACGGCCGGCCCTGCGTCGAGGCGCGGACGCCGCCGGAGCTGGAGCGGGAACTCGGGCTGCCGGGCGGCCACATCTTCCACCGCGACCTCGCCTTCCCGTTCGCCGCCGAGGAGCCCGGTGTGGGCGAAGGGACCGACGCGGACGAAGGCACGGCCGCCGCGCGCTGGGGCGTGGCGACGGCCCGGCCGGACGTACTGCTCTGCGGGGCGGGGGCCGTCCGGGGCGGCGGCGTCAGCGGCATCCCGGGGCACAACGCGGCGCAGGCCGTGCTGGAGGACCTGGCGGCCCCGGCCCGGTAGCACGCGGGGCGGAGTTGCGGCCTGACGGGACTTTCAGCAGGTCGGCGCACCGCCGCACGGCGCCCGGGTAAGGTGGTGGATCGTGGCCAGTCGTAAAACGTCGATCATGGAAGCAGCCGCGCGGGTGATCGCGCGGCGCGGGGTGCGCGGACTGCGGGTGGAGGAACTCGCGGCCGAGGCGGGTGTGTCCACCGCGCTGATCTACTACCACTTCAAGGACCGCACCGGGATCCTCCGGCAGACGCTGGAGTTCATCAACGACCGGGCCGAGCGGTACACGACCGAGCGCGACCCGGACGCCCCGCCGCCGACCGCGCGCGAGGAGCTGGAGCAGACGCTGCTGCTGGAGCTCCAGGACACCGTCGAGGTACGCGAGAACAGCACCGCCTGGGGCGAGCTGCGGGCGAGCGCGGTGTTCGACGAGACCCTGCGCGAGGACCTGGCGCGGGCCACCCGGATCTGGGTGCAGGAGGTCGCCGGACTGCTCGGCGTGGTGCAGCCGATGTCCTCGGCGGTCGCGCTGGCCGGAGCCGCCGAGCGGCTGACCGCGCTGCTGGAGGGCCTGAGCGTGCGCTGGCTCAGCGGGAGCCTGCCGCTGGCGCACGCCCGGACGCTGCTGTCCGAGGCGATCGACACCGAGGTGGCCCGACTCGGTTCCTGAGCGGAGTCGCCGAACCGGGCATCCGCCGACAGAACACCCTCGATACACCCTCGATCATTACGCTCCGCGATCAGACCGGCGTCATGGGTCATATGATGCCGAGAAGTTTGACTGAACTTTCAGTCAGTGCGACGCTGACAACGCAGGCGGGGTGCAGCCGTCGGCCGTTCCCGTGGTGCGCCGGTGCGTAGCGGCGCGAAGAGTGGATCCGATGGCCCCGTGCACCCCTCCCGGCACCGTCGCACAATCGGAGAGAACCCTCATGCCCCTCTTCCACCACGACCGCTCCGCCGAGGACTTCCCCTGGGTGCCGGCGGACGACGTCCCGCACGCGCGGACCTGGATGTCCTGGCCCTCCCGCCGGGGTGTGTGGGGGCTTCGCCTGGGCGGGGTCCAGGAGGACATCGCCCTGATCGCGCGGACCGTCGCCGAGTTCGAGCCGGTGGTGATGTGCGCCCCCGACGACTGGACGGCGGGCAAGGCCCGGGACCGGTGCGGCTCCGCGGTGGAGGTGATCACCGCGATCCCGACCGACGACCTGTGGATGCGCGACACCGCGCCGGTGTTCCGCCTGGACGGCCGCGGCGGCCTGGACGCCGTGGTCCTCAACTTCAACGGCTGGGGCGACAAGCAGGTCCACTACGACGACGCCCTGGTCGCCGAGCGCCTCGCCACCCGGCGCGGCCTGCGGTTCACCTACGCGGACTTCGTCGGCGAGGGCGGCGCGATCGAGACCGACGGCGACGGCACGGTGATGGCCACCGAGAGCAGCCTGGTCAACAAGAACCGCAACCGGGGCATGAGCCGGGACGAGATCGAGGACGCCGTCCTGGAGGCCTACGGCGCGGACACCATGATCTGGCTGCCCGGCATCAAGGGCCAGGACATCACCGACGACCATGTGGACGTCACCTCGCGCTTCGTCCGGCCCGGTGTGGTGATGGTCCAGCTGCCGCCCGCCGACCGCAACGACGCCTGGGCCGAGGACGCCCGCGAGCAGTTCGCCCTCCTCTCGGCCGCGACCGACGCCAGGGGCCGCCGGCTCCAGGTGATTCCCGTGCACGGTCCCGACACCGTCCGCTCCCGCAGCTCGAAGTTCGTCGACTCCTACCTCAACTTCCACCTCGTCAACGGCGGCGTCATCACCGCCCAGTTCGGCGACGCGTACAAGGACGCCGCCGCGAAGGAGGCGCTCGCCGCGGCCTTCCCGGGCCGCGCCGTGGTGCAGATCGACGTCGACCGCCTGATGGCCGGGGGCGGCGGCATCCACTGCTCGACCATGCAGGAGCCGCTGCCGCAGTCCCTGCCGTAGTCCGCACCGAAGTCCCCGCCGCGGCCCCGACCCCGGCGCCGCCGGCACGCCCTGCCCCCACCGTCCCCGTCCCCAGC
>NZ_LGDO01000090.1:0-16253 GCF_001279805.1 Streptomyces sp. XY431 | reverse complement strand
GGGAGGGGGAGGGGGAGGGGGAGCGGTGCCCGCCGGAACAGCCGATGCCGGGGCTCCGAGCGACTGGCTCGGAGCCCCGGCATCGGGAGCCGGACCCTCAGGGGCGGGTGGGGTCAGTTGTGGGCGTGGAGGTCGGCGTTGAGGCCGCCCCAGGAGCCGGAGCGGGCGATGACCTCGACGGCGCCGGTCTGGGAGTTGCGGCGGAACAGGAGGTTGTCCTGGCCGGACAGTTCGACGGCCTTGGCCACGGTGCCGTCCGGGGTGGTCACCCGGGTGCCAGCGGTGACGTAGAGGCCGGCCTCGACGACGCAGTCGTTGCCGAGCGAGATGCCGATGCCCGCGTTGGCGCCGAGCAGGCAGCGCTCGCCGACGGAGACGACCTGCTTGCCGCCACCCGACAGCGTGCCCATGATCGAGGCGCCGCCACCGATGTCGCTGTGGTCGCCGACCACGACGCCCGCACTGATCCGGCCCTCGACCATCGAGGTGCCCAGCGTGCCCGCGTTGAAGTTGACGAAGCCTTCGTGCATCACGGTGGTGCCGACGGCCAGGTGCGCGCCGAGGCGGACGCGGTCCGCGTGGGCGATGCGCACACCGGAGGGGGCGACGTAGTCGGTCATCCGCGGGAACTTGTCGATTCCGTAGACGGCGAGCTGCCCGCCCTGGGCGCGCACGGCCAGCCGGGCCTGCTCGACCTTGTCCACCGGGACGGGGCCGATGCTGGTCCACGCCACGTTGGCGAGCAGCCCGAAGACACCGTCCAGGCTCAGACCGTGCGGCTGGACCAGGCGGTGGCTGAGCAGGTGCAGACGCAGGTAGGCGTCGTGGGCGTCGAGCGGCTTCTCGTCCAGCGAGGCGATGGCGGTGCGCACGGCGACCACCTCGACACCGCGGCGGGCATCGGCGCGCAGTGCCTCGGCGGCACCCGCGCCCAGCTCGGCCTCGGCCTGCTCGGCGGTCAGGAGGACGGTCCCGGCCGGGCCGGGCGCGGCGGTCAGCGCGGGGGCCGGGTACCAGGTGTCGAGGACGGTGCCGTCCGCGGCGATGGTGGCCAGACCTGCGGCAACGGCGCCGCTCACGGGGGAGGTGGATTCAGCAGTCACATCGTGCACGTTAACGAATCAGGGCGGCCGTTGCCGAACGCGCTCACCGTCCGGACAGATCGGCGGGACGCGACGCACCGGGGAAAATCCGGCGGTCGGGCGGGCGCGGCTGGGCGATACTCGGACGGGTGTTCATGTCGATCTCCACCACCGGAGCCAACGGTTCCGCCGGTCTCAACGGCTCCGCCGGTCCAGCCGGGGCAACCGGCCCCACCGGTCCTGTCGGACGCCCGGCCACAGATCTGGCGCGCCTGCTGCACCGGCGGCCGGACGCGGTGCACCGGATCGCGACCGCGTTCGGTGAGGCGCACGTCTTCTTCCCCGAGGCCGACGCGGAGCGCTGCACCGCCGTCCTGCTGGCGGAACCCGACCCGGAGGCACTGGTCGGCGGCCGCCGGGGCAAGGGTCGGCCGCCCGCCGTGCCCGACGCTCACGTCGGCGACCGCCCCTACGCGGCCTCCTCGGTGTTCGCGGCGGTGCTGCGGGCGGTGTTCCGGCAGCCGCTCGGGCAGTCGCCCGAGCCGGCGGGGGACGAGCCGGGGTGGGACGAGGCGCTGCCGCTGGAGATCGAGCTGCCGGTCGTCCGCGCGGACCGCGAGCCGGGGCCCGCCCCGGGCGGTGGCGACGGTGCCGCGCTGGCGCGGCGGCTGTTCGAGCCGCTGGGCTGGCGGGTCGAGGCGGCGGAACTGCCGCTGGACCCCGCCGCCCTGGTCCCCGGTGGTTCGCCGTACCTGCGGCTCCGGCTGGCCGCGCCGGCGGTCCGGCCGGCCGAGGCGCTGCGGCAACTGGCGGCGCTGCTGCCGGTGCTGGACGGTGCCGCGCACCACTGGGTGCCGCCGGAGCGGGCGGAGGTCGACGGCCTGCTCGCCGTCCACCCCGAGCGGGCCGTGATCGCCCGTCGCCTGGCCCGGCACGGCCACACCGTGGCCTGGGGCGGGGACAACCAGGACGACCGGGACGACGGGGACCACGGGGCGGCGGTGCGGGCCGCGCTGGACGCGGTCGGGGCGAGCCGGGTGGTGCACCTCGGGTGCGGGCACGGCGAGCTGCTCGCGGGGTTGCTCGCGGACGGCGGTTTCACCGAACTGCTGGGCGTGGACGTCTCGCCGGCGGCCCTGGCCGTGGCCGCCCGCCGACTGGGGCTGGAGCGCACGGCGGACCCGTCGCCGGAGTGGGAGCTGCACAGCGGAGCGGGCCGCCCCCGGGTCCGTCTGGTGCAGGGCGCACCGGTCTACGCGGACGCCCGTCGGACGGGGTTCGACGCGATGGTGTTCGAAGTCCCGGCCGAAGCCCTGACCGCATCCGATTCCGAGTCCGATTCCGCATCCGAGTCCGAGACCGGGACGACGGACCGGGTGATGCCCGCCGCACACCCGGCGTTCCTGGAGCACGCGGTGTTCGGTGCCGCCCGCCCGCCGGCGGTGGTGGCGACCGTGCCGCCCGGCGCCGATGGGGCGGCCTTCGCCGGCTGGGCGCGCCGGACGGCCACCGGGTACGGCTACGCCGTCGCCTTCCCGCCGCCCCCCGGACCGCCCCTGCTCGCCCTGTTCGAACGCGGTACCCCGGCCCCCGGAGGAGGTGGGCCCCGATGACCCGGCCCGACGACGCACCCAGCACCCCCAAGCCCACGCCCGCACTCACGCCCGAGCCCGCACCCAAGCCCACACCCAAGCCCACACCCAAGCCCACGCCCGCACCCGCCGCAGAACCCGACCCCCACCCCGTCCTCCCCCTGACCGAGGGCTCCCTCGTCCTCCTGGTCGGCACCAGCGCCGCGGGCAAGTCGACCTTCGCCCGCCGCCACTTCCGCCCCACCGAGGTGGTCTCCTCCGACACCTGCCGCGCCCTGGTGGGCGACGACGAGAACGACCAGTCCGTCACCGCGGACGCCTTCGAGCTGCTGCACTTCCTGGTCGGCAAGCGCCTGGCGGCCGGCCGGCTGACCGTCGTGGACGCCACCAATGTGCAGCCGGGCGCCCGCAAGCAGCTGCTCGCCGTCGCCCGGGAGCACGACGCGCGGGCGGAGGCGATCGTGCTCGACGTCCCGCCGGGCGTGTGCGCCGAGCGCAACCGCACCCGTCCGGACCGCGAGCTGCCGGCGTTCGTCATCCCGCGCCAGCACCGGGAGCTGCGCGCCTCCCTCGCCGGCCTGGCCAAGGAGGGCTTCCGCCGGGTGCATGTGCTGCGCGGGGCGGCCGAGGTGGCGGCCGCCGAGGTGGTGCTGGAGCGCCGGCGCGCCGATCTGCGCCATCTGACCGGCCCGTTCGACCTGGTCGGCGATGTGCACGGGTGCCGGTCCGAACTGGAGACGCTGCTGGTCCGGCTCGGCTACCGGCTGGTGCGGGACGCGGCGGGCCGCCCGGTGGACGCGGTGCCGCCGGCCGGCCGGACGGCGGTGTTCGTCGGCGACCTGGTCGACCGGGGCCCGGACACCCCGGGCGTGCTGCGCCTGGTGATGGGCATGGTGGCGGCGGGTCACGCGCTCTGCGTGTCGGGCAACCACGAGTTGAAGGTGGCCCGCGCCCTGGACGGCGACCGGGTGACCCTCTCCTACGGGCTGCGGGAGTCGATGGAGCAGCTGGGGGCGGAGCCGGCGGAGTTCCGGTCCGAGGTGCGGGAGTTCGTGCGGGGCCTGGCCGACCACTACCTGCTGGACGGCGGCGCCCTGGTGGTGTGCCACGCGGGGTTGCCGGAGCGGTACCACGGTCGTTCCTCGGGCCGGGTGCGGTCGCACGCGCTGTACGGCGGCACGACGGGGGAGACCGACGACTACGGTCTGCCGGTGCGTCAGGCCTGGGCCGAGGAGTACCGGGGGCGGCCGCTGGTGGTGTACGGGCACACGCCGCTGCCGGTGGCGAGTTTCCTGCACAACACGGTGTGCCTGGACACCGGTTGTGTCTTCGGCGGTGCGCTGACGGCCTTGCGGTACCCGGAGCGCGAGCTGGTGCGGGTGGAGGCGGAGCGCCGGTGGTACGAGCCGGTCCGGCCACTGCTGAGCGGTGCGCCGGGCGGGCGGGAGGGGCGTCCGCTGGACGTGGCGGACGTGGCGGGGCCGCACACGGTGGAGACGGCGGTGCACGGGACGGTGGCGGTGCGGCCGGAGAACGCCGCCGCGGCGCTGGAGACGGTGGGGCGGTCCGCGGTCGATCCCCGGCTGCTGGTGTACCTGCCGCCGTCGGTGCCGCCGGTGGCGGCCGGGCGCCGGCCGGGTTTCGCGGAGCATCCGGACGAGGCGTTCGCCGGGTACCGGGCGGACGGGGTCGGGCGGGTGCTGTGCGCGGAGCTGCTGCCGGGGCCGCGCGCGGTGGTGCTGGTGGCGCGGGACGACGCGGCGTTGGCGCGGCGGTTCGGTCCGGCGGGTCCGGGGGCGGTCTGGTCGCGGACCGGGCGGGCGTTGTTCGGCCCGGTGGAGGAGGCGGAGCTGCTGGCCCGGCTGCGGGCGGCGGCGGACCGGTCGGGGCTCTTCGACGAGCTGGGGAGCGGCTGGCTGCTGCTGGACGCCGCCCTGACGGGGCTGCCGGCACCTGCCGCCGACATCGGCGCGGGCCTCGCGGCGTCCCCGTCGGCGTCCTGGCAGGCCCGGAACGCGGCGGTCGTGGCCTCGGCGGGGGCGCTGCTGCCGCCGGTGCTGGCCGCGCTGGAACAGGCCGAGGCCCGGGGGCTGGACGTCGCGGGGCTGCTCGACCGGCAGCGCGGCCGGGCGGCGGACCTGCGGGACTTCGCCGCGGTGCACCGGCGGGCTGCGGCGCCGGGGCGTCCGCTGCTCGCTCCGTTCCGGCTGCTGGCCGCCGAGGGGGCGAATCTCGCGACCGGTCCCGAGCACGAGCACCTGGCCCGGATCGACCGCCTGGTCGACGCCGACGGCACCACCCCGGCTCCCGCCCTCCACCGGACGGCCCGCCGCTGGGTGGACACCGCGGACGAGGCGTCCACGGCCGCCGCCGTCGCCTGGTGGGAGGAGCTGACGGCGGCGGGCGGCGCGGGCATCGTGGTCCGTCCGCCGGTGTCGCCGACGCGGACGGCGCCGGGGGAGGGCCGTCCGGGCGGGCTGGTGCAGCCGGCCGTGCAGGTCAGGGGCCGCGAGTGGCTGAGGCTGCTCCACGGCCCGGACCACCCGGACCACCCGGGCCAGCCGAACCACCCCGGCCACCCGAACCACCCGGCCCGGCCGTCCGGCGGCGCGCTCGGCCTGCGGCGCTCGCTGGTGCTGCGCGAGTACGCCCTGGGCCTGGAGGCGCTGGACCGGCTGGCCGCCGGGGAGCCGCTGTGGCGGGTGCACCAGGCGGTGTTCGCGGTCCTCGCCCTGGAGTCCGAGCCGGTGGACCCGCGACCGTGAGCAGGCGTCGGGTGGACGGCCGGCAGGGGTATCAGTGCATACAAATTCTGAGCATCGTATAGACTTGCCGCTTTCCACTCGCCCGCCCGTCACCGTTACCGTCAGCACAGGAGCCCGGCATGGCGTACAACCTCCGGAACAGACACTTCCTCAAGGAGCTCGACTTCACCCCCCAGGAGTTCCGCTTCCTGGTGGACCTCGCCGCCACCCTCAAGGCGGCGAAGTACGCGGGAACCGAGCAGCCCCGGCTGCGCGGCAAGAACATCGCGCTGATCTTCGAGAAGACCTCCACCCGGACCCGCTGCGCCTTCGAGGTGGCCGCGCACGACCAGGGCGCCACCACCACCTACCTGGACCCGGCCGGTTCGCAGATCGGGCACAAGGAGTCGATCAAGGACACCGCCCGGGTGCTCGGCCGGATGTTCGACGGCATCGAGTACCGGGGGCACGGGCAGGCGGTGGTCGAGGAGCTGGCCGCGTACGCGGGGGTGCCGGTCTGGAACGGCCTCACCGACGAGTGGCACCCCACCCAGATGCTGGCCGACGTGCTCACGGTCACCGAGCACACCGCCAAGCCGCTCACCGAGGTGACGCTCGCCTACCTCGGCGACGCCCGTTCCAACATGGGCAACTCGCTGTTGGTGACCGGCGCGCTGCTCGGCATGGACATCCGGATCGTCGCGCCGCGCGCGCTCTGGCCGGACGAGGAGGTGCGCAAGGCCGCGGAGTCGCTGGCCGGGGACACCGGGGCCCGGATCACCCTCACCGAGGACATCGCGGCGGGTGTCGCGGGCGCCGACTTCCTCTACACCGACGTGTGGGTCTCGATGGGTGAGCCCAAGGAGGTCTGGGCCGAGCGGATCGCGCTGCTCAGGCCGTACCAGGTGTCGATGGAGACGGTGCGGGCGACCGGCAATCCGCAGGTGAAGTTCCTGCACTGCCTGCCGGCCTTCCACGACCTCGGCACGGTGCTCGGCCGGCAGCTGTTCGAGGAGACCGGTATGGCCGAGCTGGAGTGCACCGACGAGCTGTTCGAGTCGGCGCACTCCGTGGTCTTCGACCAGGCCGAGAACCGGCTGCACACCATCAAGGCCGTCCTCGTCGCGACCCTCGGCAGCTGACCCGCCCCCCGGACGGCCGAAGGCGTGCCCCGGAGGCCGGCGCGACCGGTGCCCCCGGGGCGAGTGCCCCGGCTACAGCGCCTCGCCGTCCAGGTCCGCCAGGTTGACGCAGGCGGCCCGCTCGGCGGCGGCGTGCGCGCCGGTGGGGGTGCCCGCGTGCAGCACCAGGGAGTGGGCCTCGCCCGGCCGGGGCCGCCAGGCCACCGAGGTGGCGGCGGTGCTGTCGCCCCGCTCGTCGGTGTGCAGGGCGAGCCGCAGTTCGTTGCGGTCGTTGGCGTAGGCGGGGTCGGTGGACGGGCTGACCGGGTCCACCGCGTCCTGGTAGTGCGGGCCGGACGCGGCCGGGTCGGCCCCGCAAAAACCGGTGTGCAGGTGCACCGGGAACTCGTGGTCGGCGGCGACCCCGGACACGCTCATGGTGAGGATCGTGCGGCCGGGCACCGAGCGGTCGACGATCACCCGGACGTGCGAGCCGAACGGCACCAGGTCCGGCGCGTGGCTGATCGCGGTCGGCGGGAGGAAGGCGCTGGCCGGGTCGAAGTCGGCCTCGGTGACCGAGACCGGTGAGGCGGCGGGCGCCAGCAGGGCGAGCGGGAGCAGGGCGGCGGCGAGCGGAGCGGGCATCGGCGGACCTCTTCGGGTGGGGGCGCGCGCACCCGGGTCGGGGCGCGGCGGACCTGGCATCCCGTTCAACGGCCCCGCGGGCACCCCGGACACGCCCGGCCACCCCACCTGCCCCGCGCGAACAGCCCACGCCCGCCCCGTGCGAACAGTCCGCGCCCGCCCCCCGCGAACAGTCCGCCCCCTGCCCCGCCTGCCCCGCGCGAGCAGCCCGCGCTAGCCGCCGGACCGGCCGATCCCCCGGATCGCGCACCGCGGCCCGCTGGCCCGCATCAGCCGCAGGTCGGCCGTGACCAGCGGTGCGCCGACCAGCTCCGCCACCGCCACGTATGCGGCGTCGTCCGGGGTGAGGTTGTCCTTGAGCTCCCAGATCCGCCCGAGCAGCGGCTCGACCGGGACCTTGCGGATCGCCAGCCGGGGCAGTTCGGCGGCGAGCTCGCCGACCCGTTCGGCGTCGAGTTCGCGCGCCAGATAGAGACCGCGCAGGGACTGCATCACCTCGATGAGGACGTGCTCGGGCGCGACCCACTCCCCGTCCGCGGCCAGTTCGGCGCGGGCGGCGGTGCCGCGCTCGCCCTCGTCGGCCAGTGCGAGCACCAGCGCGGACGCGTCCACCACGATCATCGGTCGGCCCCCGGCCCGTTCGGCGTGTCGGTCACCGGCCACGCTACCGGGGCGTTCGGGGCCGGCGCCGTACGGGTGCCGTGCGGGCGCCGAACGGGCCCGCGGCGCGGCGGGCGCGTGGTACGTGGGACGCGTGGTACCCGGGGGCGCGTGGCGCGCCCGCGGTAGGAGGGGGCAGGCTGGACGTGGTGCCGACGTGGCGGACGCTGCGCCATGCACTATGGTTTATCTCGACATCGAGATAACTCCGCCTTAAGATATATCTCGACATCAAGATACTTGCCGAGAGGCGCTCACCGGCGGTGCGGGCAAGGTAAGCCTAAGTAAGGCTGACCTTACCACCGTGGCGGCCGGATACCGCACGAAGCACCTAGAAGGAGTCAGTCGTGTCCGCGAACAGCTTCGACGCCCGCAGCTCGCTGCAGGTGGGCGACGAGTCGTACGAGATCTTCAAGCTCTCCGCCGTCGAGGGGTCCGAGCGGCTGCCCTACAGCCTCAAGGTGCTGCTGGAGAACCTGCTCCGCACCGAGGACGGCGCCAACATCACCGCCGCCCACATCCGGGCGCTCGGCGACTGGGACGCCGACGCCCAGCCGAGCCAGGAGATCCAGTTCACGCCGGCCCGCGTGATCATGCAGGACTTCACCGGCGTGCCGTGCGTGGTCGACCTCGCCACCATGCGTGAGGCCGTCAAGGAGCTGGGCGGCGACCCGGCCAAGATCAACCCGCTGGCCCCGGCCGAGCTGGTCATCGACCACTCCGTCATCGCGGACAAGTTCGGCACCCCGGACGCCTTCGTCCAGAACGTCGAGATCGAGTACGGCCGCAACAAGGAGCGCTACCAGTTCCTGCGCTGGGGCCAGACCGCCTTCGACGAGTTCAAGGTCGTCCCCCCGGGCACCGGCATCGTCCACCAGGTGAACATCGAGCACCTGGCCCGCACCGTCATGGTCCGCGGCGGCCAGGCCTACCCGGACACCTGCGTCGGCACCGACTCGCACACCACCATGGTCAACGGCCTGGGCGTGCTGGGCTGGGGCGTCGGCGGCATCGAGGCCGAGGCCGCGATGCTCGGCCAGCCGGTCTCCATGCTGATCCCGCGCGTCGTCGGCTTCAAGCTGACCGGCGAGCTGCCGGCCGGCACCACCGCCACCGACCTGGTGCTCACCATCACCGAGATGCTGCGCAAGCACGGTGTGGTCGGCAAGTTCGTCGAGTTCTACGGCGACGGCATCGGCTCGATCCCGCTGGCCAACCGCGCCACCATCGGCAACATGTCGCCGGAGTTCGGCTCGACCTGCGCGATCTTCCCGATCGACGCCGAGACCATCAACTACCTGAAGCTCACCGGCCGCGACGCGCAGCAGCTCGCCCTGGTCGAGGCGTACGCCAAGGAGCAGGGCCTCTGGCACGACCCGTCGGTCGAGCCGGTCTACTCCGAGTACCTCGAGCTGGACGTCTCCACCGTCGTCCCGTCGATCTCCGGCCCGAAGCGCCCCCAGGACCGCGTGGTCCTGGCCGAGGCCGCCGCGAAGTTCGCCGAGGCGCTGCCGACCTACTCCGCCGAGGCCTCGAAGCCGACCGCCGTCACCGCCCCCGACGGCTCGACCTACGAGATCGACAACGGCGCGGTCGTGATCGCCTCGATCACCTCCTGCACCAACACCTCCAACCCCTCCGTCATGCTGGGCGCCGCCCTGCTGGCGAAGAAGGCCGTGGAGAAGGGCCTGACGGTCAAGCCCTGGGTCAAGACCACCCTGGCGCCGGGCTCCAAGGTCGTCATGGACTACTACGAGAAGGCCGGCCTGCTCCCGTACATGGAGAAGCTGGGCTTCAACCTGGTCGGCTACGGCTGCGTCACCTGCATCGGCAACTCGGGCCCGCTGCCCGAGGAGGTCTCGGCCGCCGTCAACGAGGCGGACCTCGCGGTCGTCTCGGTGCTCTCCGGCAACCGCAACTTCGAGGGCCGGATCAACCCGGACGTCAAGATGAACTACCTGGCCTCCCCGCCGCTGGTGGTCGCCTACGCCCTCGCCGGCAACATGAACATCGACATCACCCGTGACGCCCTGGGCCAGGACGCCGACGGCAACGACGTCTTCCTCGCCGACATCTGGCCGTCCGAGCAGGAGGTCGCCGCCACCGTCGCCGGCTCCATCGACGAGGCCATGTTCGACAAGGGCTACCAGGACGTCTTCGCCGGCGACCACCGCTGGCAGTCGCTCCCGGTCCCGACCGGCAACACCTTCGAGTGGGACGCCGAGTCCACCTACGTCCGCAAGCCCCCGTACTTCGAGGGCATGGCCAAGACCCCGAGCCCGGTGAACGACATCGCCGGCGCCCGCGTCCTGGCCAAGCTGGGCGACTCGGTCACCACCGACCACATCTCCCCGGCCGGCAACATCAAGCCGGGCACCCCGGCGGCGCAGTACCTGACCGCCAACGGTGTCGAGAAGCGTGACTTCAACTCCTACGGCTCGCGCCGCGGCAACCACGAGGTCATGATCCGCGGCACCTTCGCCAACATCCGCCTGCGCAACCAGATCGCGCCGGGCACCGAGGGCGGCTACACCCGCGACTTCACCCAGGCCGACGCGCCGGTGTCGTTCATCTACGACGCCTCGCAGAACTACCAGGCCGCCGGCACCCCGCTGGTCGTCCTGGCCGGCAAGGAGTACGGCTCCGGCTCGTCCCGCGACTGGGCCGCCAAGGGCACCGCGCTGCTCGGCGTCAAGGCCGTCATCGCCGAGTCCTACGAGCGCATCCACCGCTCGAACCTGATCGGCATGGGCGTCCTCCCGCTGCAGTTCCCGGAGGGCGAGAACGCCGACTCGCTGGGCCTGACCGGCGAGGAGACCTTCTCCTTCACCGGTGTCACCGAGCTCAACGAGGGCCGCACCCCGAAGACCGTCCGGGTCGTCGCCGCCCGTGACGGTGAGGCCGGTAAGGAGTTCGACGCGGTCGTCCGCATCGACACCCCCGGTGAGGCGGACTACTACCGCAACGGCGGCATCCTGCAGTACGTGCTGCGCAGCCTGATCAACGGCTGACCACCGCGCTGACGCCGAGGAGGCCGGACCGCACCCGCGGTCCGGCCTCCTCCGTCTTCCACCGGCGCCCCGCGCGCCCGCGCCCGTCGAACCGGGCCGCCCCCGCGCCCCGCGCGCCCGCGCCCGTCGAACCGGGCCGCCCCCGCCCGGGTGGCCGGACATGCGTCGGCCCCCGCCGCGACGAGCGTCGCGACGGGGGCCGAACGGGCGGCGGCGGGGTCGTTCAGCCCCGGTCGCAGGCCTGCGCCCGCAGCGCCCGGGCCAGGTCGTCCCGGCGCTCCAGCACCAGTCGGCGCAGCGCGGGCGCCGCGTCCGGGTGGCCGGTCAGCCAGGCGTCGGTCTCGGCCAGCGTGGCCTCGTCGACCTGGGCCTGCGGGAAGAAGCCGCCGACGATCCGCATCGCGATCTCGATGGTCCGCTCGGCCCAGACCCGCTCCAGCAGCTTGAAGTAGGGCGCCGCGTAGAGGGTGGTCAGGTCGCGGTGGGCGGGCACCGCGAAGCCGGCGATGTTGGCCTCGACCAGCGCGTTGGGCAGCTCGTCGGAGTCGATCACGGCGGACCAGGCGGCGGCCTTGGCCTCCGGGGTCGGCCGGGCGGCCAGGCACTGGGTGTGCTGGCGGCGGCCGCTCGCGGTGTTGTCGGCGGCGAGCTCCCCGGCCAGCTCCTCCTCGCCGGCCTGGCCGGCCGCGGCCAGCGTCAGCCACAGCGCCCAGCGCAGCTCCTGGTCGACCTCCAGGCCGTCGATCCGGGCGGTGCCGGCCAGCAGGCCGCGGACCAGGCCGAGGTGCTCGGAGCCGTTGGCGGTCTGGGCGAGGAACCGCGCCCAGGCCAGCTGGTGGTCGCTGCCGGGCTCGGCGGCGCGCAGTTCGCGCAGCGCGCTGTCGGCGAGCTGCCGGCCGCCCTCGCCGCGCCAGGCGGGGTCGGCGTAGAGGTCGACGGCGGTCTTGGCCTGGGCGTGCAGCGACTGCAGGACGCCGATGTTGGCCTCCTGGCCGCCGAACCGCAGCACCAGCGCGACGTAGTCGCGGGCCGGCATCAGGGCGTCCCGGGTGAGGTTCCAGACGGCGGACCAGGCGAGCGCACGGGCCAGGTCGTCCTTGATGTCGCCGAGCCCGGCGCGCAGGGTCTCCAGCGACTCCTCGTCGAAGCGGATCTTGCAGTACGTCAGGTCGTCGTCGTTGAGCAGGACGAGCGCGGGCCGGGCGCGGCCGGCGGCGCCGTCGACGACGGTGCGGGCACCGGTGACGTCCAGTTCGAAGCGCTCGGTGCGCACCAGCGCGCCGTCGGCGTCGCGGTCGTAGAGGCCGACGGCGATCCGGTGCGGGCGCTGGACGTCGCCGTCCTGGAGCACGGCGAGTTCGGTGATCCGGCCCTCGGCGTCGACGGTGAGCTGCGGGGTGAGGGTGTTGACGCCGGCGGTCTGCAGCCAGGCGGCGGCCCAGGACTTGAGGTCGCGGCCGCTGGTCTCCTCCAGGATGTCCAGCAGGTCGGCGAGTTCGGTGTTGCCGAAGGCGTGCCGCCGGAAGTAGCGGCGGGCGCCCTCGAAGAAGGCGTCGGCGCCCGCGTACGCCACGAGCTGCTTGAGCACCGAGGCGCCCTTGGCGTAGGTGATGCCGTCGAAGTTGAGCTTGGCGTCCTCGAGGTCCCGGATGTCCGCCGTGATCGGGTGGGTGGTGGGGAACTGGTCCTGCCGGTAGGCCCAGGCCTTGCGCTGGTTGGCGAAGGTGACCCAGGCGGCCTGGTAGCGGGTGCCGGCGCCGACCAGCCCGTAGGAGCCCATGAAGTCGGCGAAGGACTCCTTCAGCCACAGGTCGTCCCACCAGCGCATGGTGACCAGGTCGCCGAACCACATGTGCGCCATCTCGTGCAGGACGACGTTGGCGCGGGCCTCGTAGGCGGCGTCGGTGACCTTCGAGCGGAAGACGAACTCCTCGCGGAAGGTGACGCAGCCGGGGTTCTCCATCGCGCCGATGTTGTACTCGGGGACGAAGGCCTGGTCGTACTTGCCGAAGGGGTACGGGTAGTCGAACTTCTCGTGGAAGAAGTCGAGTCCGAGCTTGGTGACGCCGAGGATCTCGTCGGCGTCGAAGTACGGGGCGAGCGACCTGCGGCAGAGCGCGGCGAGCGGGATGTCGAGCACGGTGCCGTCGGCGAGGGTGCGGCTGTAGTGGTCGCGCACCACGTGGTACGGGCCGGCGACGACGGCGGTGAGGTAGGTGGAGATCGGCTTCGTCGGCGCGAACTCCCAGGTGCGGGCGGTGCCGTCCTCGGTGACGCTCTCGTGCGCGGCGTTGGAGCGGACGTCCCAGGCGGCCGGCGCGGTGACGGTGAAGGTGAACGGCGCCTTCAGGTCGGGCTGTTCGAAGGTGGCGAAGACCCGGCGGGCGTCGGCCGGCTCGTAGTGGGTGTAGAGGTAGGTCTCGCCGTCGACCGGGTCGGTGAAGCGGTGCAGGCCCTCGCCGGTGCGGCTGTAGGCGCAGTCGGCCTCGACGGTGAGCACGTTCTCGCCCGCCAGGCCGTCGATGTGCACCCGGGCGCCGTCGTAGGCGGTGGCCGGGTCGAGCGCGCGGCCGTTCAGGGTGACGGCGCGGACCGCGGGGGCGAGCAGGTCGACGAAGGTCGAGGCGCCCGGCTCGGAGCAGCGGAAGGCGACGGTGGTGGTGGACCGGAAGGTCGCGGCCGCCGGATCGGGGGCCGAGGTCAGGTCAAGCCGGACCCGGTAGCTGTCCACGGTGAGGATGCTGGCCCGCTGCTGGGCTTCGTCGCGGCTCAGGTTCTTGCCCGGCACGGCGGTACTCCTTTGTCCGGCTCGCACGGTGGTGCGGTCTTCGCTGGTGCACTGGTGCGGCGCGCTGCGGCGCTGCGGGGGCATCCTTTCACGCCCCCCGCGCCGGTACCATTGCACAACTCGTCGGGGCGGGCCGGAATCACCGGCCGGGTCCGGGTGTTGGGGGGTGACGGGGCGGTCGCGCGGGTCCGCGCGGCCCCGGTCCTCCGACCGCTTTCCCGCGCTTTTCCTGCCGCTTTTCCCCCGGAAGACTCCCGGACGACTCTCGAAGGACGACAGCCGTGACGACTGCCGCTGGTACCGCCGCCGATTCCGCCGCCACCGAGCGCAAGACCGCCGACTTCTGGTTCGACCCGGCCTGTCCGTGGGCGTGGATGAGCTCCCGCTGGCTGATCGAGGTCCAGCAGCTCCGTCCGGTGGACGTGAACTGGCACGTCATGAGCCTGTCGGTGCTGAACGAGCACCGCGACCTGCCGGCGAACTACCGGGAGCTGCTGGACAACGCCTGGGGCGCGGTGCGGGTGTGCATCGCCGCGGCGGAGAAGCACGGCGACGAGGTGCTGGGCCGGCTGTACACCGAGCTGGGCACCCGCTTCCACAACCAGGGCCTGCCGCAGAACCGGGAGACGATCGAGGCGGCGCTGGCCGCGGCCGGTCTGCCGGTGGAGCTGGCGGACGCGGCCGGTACCGACGCCTACGACGAGGCCCTGCGGCTCTCGCACAAGGAGGGCATCACCCTGGTCGGCGAGGACGTCGGCACCCCGGTGATCGCGGTCGAGGGCGCGGACGGCGACCGGGTCGCGTTCTTCGGCCCGGTGGTGACCCCGACCCCGCGCGGCGAGGCCGCGGCCCGGCTGTGGGACGGCACACTGCTGGTGGCCTCCACCCCGGGCTTCTACGAGATCAAGCGGACCCGCACCGCGAGCCCGTCCTTCGAGTAGCAGCCGCCGCACGCGGGCGTCGCACACGCGGGCGGCGCGCATGCGGGAGGGGCCCGGTACCAGCTTGGTACCGGGCCCCTCCCGCGTGTCGTGTCCGGCCCGTCAGTCGGTGGCACCGGTCGCGGCGGCGTCGCGGCGCTGTTTCACCAGCCCGGCGGCGATCAGCAGCGCGACCAGCACGCCGGCGGCGTAGAGCTGCTCGCGGTTGCCCTCGGTGGTGGTCATCAGCGCCAGGATGCCGACGACGGCGGCCATCGCGATCCAGGTCAGGTACGGGTAGCCCCACATCCGGACGGTGAGCAGCTCGGGCGTCTCGCGCTCCAGCCGGCGGCGCATCCGCAGCTGGACGACGCAGATGAACAGCCAGACCACCAGGATGGCGACGCCGGTGGTGTTCATCAGCCAGGTGAAGACGGTGTCGGGCCAGAACTTGGAGGCCAGGACGGCGCCGAAGCCGAACAGGCAGGAGGCCAGCACGGCCCGCCGGGGGACCCCGCCGCTCACCTTGGCGAGCGAGCGCGGGCCCTGGCCCCGGCCGACCAGCGAGTACGCCATCCGGGAGGCGCCGTAGATGTTGGCGTTCATCGCGGACAGCAGCGCGATCAGCACCACCACCTGCATGATCGTCCCGGAGCCGGGCACCCCGAGGTGGCGCAGCACGGTGACGTAGGGGCCGTCGGAGACGACCGCCGGGTCCTTCCAGGAGACCAGGGTGACGACCAGGGCCATCGAGCCGATGTAGAAGATCGCGATCCGCCAGACCGCGGTGCGCACGGCGTTGGCGACGTTGCGCTTGGGGTCGTCGGACTCGGCGGCGGCGATGGTGACGGTCTCCAGGCCGCCGTAGGCGAACACGGAGGCGAGCAGGCCGACGATCAGTCCGCTGGTGCCGTTGGGCAGGAAGCCGCCCTGGCCGGTGAGGTTGGTGGCGCCGGGGGCGCCGGGGCCGAGCACCCCGGCCAGGCCCAGCCCGCCGAGCACCAGGAAGGCGACGATCGCGGCGACCTTGACGGCGGCGAACCAGAACTCGAACTCGCCGAAGTTCTTCACGGCGGTGAGGTTGCTGGCGCAGAAGAACACCATGAACAGGGCGACCCAGACCCAGGCGGAGACCCCGGGGACCCAGCCGTTGACGATCTTCCCGGCGGCGGTGGCCTCGGCGGCGACGCCGCAGCAGAGCATCACCCAGTACATCCAGCCGGCGGTGATCCCGGCCCAGGGGCCGATCTCCTTCTCCGCGTGCACGGAGAAGGAGCCGGAGGCGGGGCGGGCCGCCGACATCTCGCCGAGCATCCGCATGATCAGCATGACCAGCAGGCCGGAGAGCACGAAGGCCAGGATGATGGCGGGCCCGGCCGCCGCGATGCCCGCGCCGGAGCCGACGAAGAGGCCGGCGCCGATGACGCCGCCGAGCGCGATCATCGAGAGGTGGCGCTGCTTGAGCCCGTGCGAGAGCTGTTGGCCGCCGCCCGGGGGAGCGGGCGTGGTGGTCCCGGGCGCCGTGGGCGCGGAGGTGGGGGCCATGGGGGTGGGATCCAGACTGTTCGACATGCGGTGCGAGTTGCCCAATATCCGGGGACGAGGCCTTCAGCGCCAAGAATGTCCGGTTCGGGCCCAGAATGCGGACCCTGTCATGACTCTACTCGTCCACCCGGTCGCACTTGGTAGC
>NZ_LGDO01000089.1:0-16304 GCF_001279805.1 Streptomyces sp. XY431 | reverse complement strand
CTCCCGGGTCGCCCTCATCACCGACGCCATGGGCGCCGCCGGCATGGGCGACGGCCTCTACCCCCTCGGCCCGCTCCAGGTCGAGGTCAAGGACGGCGTCGCCATGCTCACCGACGGCAGCTCCATCGCCGGATCCACCCTCACCCTGGACCGGGCGCTCCGCCGCTGCCTCACCGTCGGGGGGCTCTCGTTGAACCAGGCCGTGGAGTCGCTCTCCACCGTCCCGGCCCGACTGCTCGGCCTCGCCGACCGGGTCGGCACCCTGGAGGCCGGCAAGCTCGCCGACCTCGTCGTGGTCGACTCCACGACCTACGACCTGGTCGCCGTCATGCGCCGCGGCGAGTGGATCACCGGCGGCGACCGCTTCGCCCCGATCACCACCGGGTGACCTCGGGCGAGGCGTCGCCGTCACCGCCGCCGGTCGTCCCGCCGCCACCCATCCTGCTCACGACTTGCAAATCACTGCTCAATATTGCTCGAACAAGCCTTAGTTCAAGCACTTGACGACATGTCATGACCCTTGCTGTCATGGCGGGGCACCGCCCTCCCCGGCCTGCGGCCCAGTGCCGCACGGGCCTCCCTCACTCCCTCCCCAGGAGGACAGCGTGAGCGCTGCCGCCGCTCCACCCACCCGCCGACCACGGGCCGTCCGCCACCGCCGGACGGCCGCCGCCCTGATCCTGACCCTGCTCGGGGCCCTGCTGACCGCGCTCGGCCCGGCCCTTCCGGCCCGGGCCGCGACCGCCGGGAACGCCACCTCCGTCACCCGCGCCGGTGACACCTTCACCGTCCGGACGTCCAGCGCCGCCGCCGTCCGGATCGTCGTCGCCCGCGCCGACGTGTTCCGGATCTGGCTCTCCCCGGACGGCTCCTTCACCGACGACCCGGCCGGCTCCGACCTCGCGACCACCACCTCCTTCGGAACGGTCGGCGCCACCCTCACCGACGCCGGCGCGTACTGGCGGATCGGCACCCCCGCCATCAGCCTGCGGATCAACAAGAAGCCGCTGACCTTCGCGCTCTACCGGGCCGACGACACCACCCTGGTCTGGGCCGAGTCGCAGCCGACCAGCTGGAGCGCCGGCCGCACCACCCAGTACCTCGGCCGCGCCGCGGACGAGCAGTTCTACGGCACCGGCCTGCACCTCGGCGAGTGGGCCCTGCGCGACCGGACCGTCCCGGTCGCGGTCTCCAACAAGTGGACCGAGGGCACCAACGCCAGCCCGGCGCCGTTCTACATGTCCACCAACGGCTACGGCGTCATGCGCAACACCTGGGCGCCCGGCTCCTACGACTTCCGCGCCCCGACCGCGCTCAGCCACGACGAGAAGCGCTTCGACGCCTGGTACTTCGCCGGCAGCTCGCTCAAGGACGTGCTCGACGGCTACACCGACGTCTCCGGCAAGCCCTTCCTCGCACCGCTCTGGGGCCTGGAACTCGGCAACGCCGACTGCTTCAACGCCTCCAACCCGGACTACCAGGGCGACCACAACCGCGCCCGCCACCAGACCACGCCCGACGTGGTCGGCTACGCCGCCGACGCCCGCGCCGCCGACATGCCCTCGGGCTGGATCCTGCCCAACGACGGCTACGGCTGCGGCTACACCGAGCTGCCGTCCACCGTCGCCGCCCTGAACGAGAAGGGCTTCCGGACCGGCCTGTGGACCTCCACCGGCCTCTCCGGCATCGAGCACGAGGTCGGCACGGCCGGCTCCCGGGCCGTCAAGACCGACGTCGCCTGGATCGGCAGCGGCTACAAGTACGCCTTCGACGGAGTGAAGCAGGCCGTCGCGGGCATCGAGGACAACTCCGACGCCCGCCGGTTCGTCTGGACCGTCGACGGCTGGGCCGGCACCCAGCGCAACGCCGTCGTCTGGACCGGCGACACCAGCGGCACCTGGGACGCCATGCGCTGGCACGTCCCCTCGATCGCCGGCGCGGGCCTGTCCGGCCTCAACTACGCCTCCGGCGACATCGACGGGATCTTCGGCGGGAGCCCGCAGACCTACGTCCGCGACCTCCAGTGGAAGGCCTTCACCCCGGCGTTCATGACCATGTCCGGCTGGGGCGCCACCAACCCCTCGGCCGGGTACCAGGACAAGCAGCCCTGGCGGTTCGCCGAACCGTACGCCTCGATCAACCGCAAGTACCTGCAGCTCAAGATGCGGCTGATGCCGTACCTCTACACCATGGGCCGCACCGCCAACGAGACCGGCGTGCCCTCCACCCGGGCCCTGGTGCTGGAGTACCCGGACGACCCGGTGGCCCGGGGCAACGCCACCTCCGGCGAGTTCATGGCCGGCGACTCCTTCCTGGTCGCACCGGTCGTCAGCGACACCGCCGTCCGCAACGGGATCTACCTGCCGGCCGGCAGCTGGACCGACTACTGGACCGGCAAGGTCTACCAGGGCCCCGGCTGGCTCGACGGCTACGCCGCCCCGCTCGACACCCTGCCGCTGTTCGTCCGCCAGGGCGCGATCGTCCCGATGTGGCCGCAGATGAACTACACCGGCGAGAAGGCCGTCTCCACCCTGACCTACGACATCCACCCGCGCGGCGACTCCACCTTCAGCCTCTACGAGGACGACGGGGTGACCCGCGCCTACCAGAACGGCGCCTACGCCCGGCAGCGGGTGGACGTCCACGCGCCGGCCGCCGGCCGGGGTGACGCCGTCATCAGCGTCGGCGCGGCCGAGGGCAGTTACACCGGGAAGGCCGCCGCGCGCGGCTACGAGTTCACCGTGCACAGCGCGACCGCGCCCACCTCGGTCTCGGTCGGCGGGGCACCGCTCCCGGCCCTCGGCAGCAAGGCCGCCTACGACAGCGCCGGCAGCGGCTGGTACTACGACCCGGCCGACCGCGCCGGGGTGCTGTGGATCAAGGCCGGCAGCCGGTCCGAGGCGTTCACCGTGACCGCCGCCGGCATCACCCCGGCGCCCGGGACCCCGGTCGGCACGAGGTCCGCGCCGATCCCGCAGACCGGCTGGAAGGTCGTCTCCGCCGACAGCCAGGAGACCGCCGGCGAGAACGGCGCCGCCGCCAACGCGATCGACGGCAACCCCGCGACGATCTGGCACACCAAGTGGTCGGGCGGCGCCGCCCCGCTGCCGCACGAGATCCAGATCGACCTCGGCGCCCGCTACGCCGTCGACGGCCTCGGTTACCTGCCCCGGCAGGACGGCGGCGTCAACGGCCGGATCGGCCGGTACGAGGTGTACGTCTCCGACAGCACCACCGCCTGGGGCAGCCCGGTGGCCACCGGCTCCTTCGCCGACACGGCCGCCGCGCAACAGGCCTCCTTCACCGCCGCGTCCGGCCGCTACCTGCGCCTGCGAGTCCTGAGCGAGGCCGGCGGCCGGGGCTCCTGGACCAGCGCGGCCGAGATCACGGCCACCGGCACCAAGGCGCCACCGGGAGCCGCCACCGGCTGACCCCCGGGCATCACCCGAACGCCGGGCGAACCCCGGTGAAGGGCCCTCGGTACCCCGCGGCGTGCGGGGCACCGAGGGCCCCGCGGTCGGACGGGGAGCCGCCGGACCTGCTTGCCGCCGTCGGTGCCGCTGCTCCGTTCGGGTGAAGGTCGGGTTCGGTACCCGTCGGGCATGGGCAGAGCCCCGGGCATGACGACACCTCAGGACAAGCGTCGACGCCGTCGCCGTCCGACCGCTCCCGCCGCCGTGCCCGCTTCGGCCGTGCCGGTCCGCGCCGCGCGGCCCCCGGCCCCGGCCCGGCCCCGCCGGGCGGGCGGTTGCTGCGGGACGTGGTCCAGCGAACACCTCACCCGGGACGCGAGGGTCGTCCGCACCGTCTGGCACGAACCCGCCTGCCGGGCCCGGAAAACCGGATGACCCGAGGCCGCCGCCGTCCCTACGCTCGGCCCCATGGACGGCAACGCGAGCCTGCTGAACGTGGTCGATGTCGAGGCGACGTGCTGGGAGGGGCAACCACCGCCCGGCCAGGTGAGCGAGATCATCGAGATCGGACTCACCGTGGTCGACCTGCGGGCGGGCGAGCGCCTCGCCAAGCACCGGCTGCTGGTGCGCCCGGCCCGGTCGGAGGTGAGCCCGTTCTGCACCGCGCTGACCGGGCTGACCCCGGCCGAGGTGGCCGGCGGCCTCTCCTTCACCGAGGCGTGCCGGACCCTGGCGGCCCTGCACCGGACCGGCTCGATCCCCTGGGCCAGCTGGGGCGACTACGACCGCAACCAGTTCGCCCGCCAGTGCCGGCAGACGGGCGCGGAGTACCCCTTCAGCCACCGCCACACCAACGCCAAGGTGGCCTTCACCGCCTCCTACGGTCTGCGCAGACGGCCGGGCATGGCCCAGGCCCTCACCGTGGCCGGCCTCCCCCTGGAGGGCCGCCACCACCGCGGCGACGACGACGCGTGGAACATCGCCGCCCTGGTCCTGGATCTGGAGGCCCGCGGCGACTGGCTGTAGGCCGGCGTTTTCGCGAACCCGGAGGGGCGGAGCGCGAACACGGCGCGAGGAGGTCCCGCCCGGCCGCGAACGGCCGGGCGGGGCCGGTGCTCCCGGCCCGTCAGGCCGCCGGGAGGCGCGGGGTGCGCGGCGGGGTGGTGCGGCGGTCGCCGGTGGCCTCGAAGGCGGCGGCGAGGCGGAGCAGGGCGGTGTCGTCGTAGGCACGGCCCGCGAAGGTGAGGCCCACCGGCATGCCGATGTCGGCCATGGTGCCCATCGGCACGGTCACGGTCGGGATGCCGAGGTGGCGCGGTACGAGGTTGCCGTTGGCGACCCACACACCGTTGCGCCAGCCGAGGTCCGCGGAGGCCTCGTTCACGTCCATGTCGGCCGGGCCCACGTCGGCGACGGCGGGGAAGACCACGGCGTCCAGGCCGAGTCCGTCCATCCACTGCTCCAGGTCGATCCGGCGGGTCTCCTCCAGCCCGCGCAGGCCCTGCTCCAGGAGCGGGATCTCGGTCACCGACGCGTAGGGGTGCTCGCGCACCTGGCGCGGGTAGTCGGTGATCGTGTCGTCGAAACCGGCGTAGCGGTCCGGCAGTTCGCCCTGGTGCTTGGGCCAGATGTGGTCGGCGTCGACCTCGGCGAGGCTCGGGAGGGCGGGGTCCGCGTTGGCGCGCAGGAAGTCGTCCCAGGCCCAGGCGGACAGGTCGAGGATCTCGCGGTCGAGGAAGTCGGGGCCGACCAGCCCGCGGGTCTTCAGGGACGGCGCGCCGGGGCGGTCGGACTCGTAGTTGGTCACCACGGGGAAGTCGACCTCGACGACCTCGGCACCGGCGGCCTCCAGGTCGCGGCGGGCCTCCTGCCACAGGGCGATCACCGAGGCGCGGGTGTCGATCCGCTCGCCGGTCTGGCCGCCGATGCCGCCCTCGGGGTTGGTCCCGGCGTCCGGGTCGGCGTTGATGTACATCCTGGGCACGCCGACGCGCTTGCCGGCGAGCGCTGCCCGGGCCGCCGTCGGGTCGGCGGGGGCGAGCTGCGGGTAGGAGTCCGGCCGGACCTGCGACGGCGCGGGGATCGGCACCCAGGGCTGGGTCCGCCACAGGTCGCCGCGGGTGTCCGGGTCGTCGGCGACGACCACGTCGAGCAGTTCGAGGAGGTCGGCCATGGTGCGGGTGTGCGGGACGACGACGTCCATGGTCGGGACGAGCGGCCAGTTGCCGCGCACCGAGATCACGCCCCGGCTGGGGGTGTAGGCGCACAGGGCGTTGTACGAGGCGGGCGCCCGGCCGGAGGACCAGGTCTCCTCGCCGAGCCCGAACGCGCCGAACGAGGCGGCCGTGGCGGTGCCCGAGCCGTTGGAGGAACCGGAACCGTAGGCGCTGGTCAGCCAGTCGGCGTTGTAGGGGCTCTCGGCGCGCCCGTAGACGCCGCGCTGCATGCCGCCGTTCGCCATCGGCGGCATGTTGGTGAGGCCGATGAGCACGGCGCCGGCGGCGCGCAGCCGCTCGATCGCGAAGGCGTCGCGCTGGGCGACGAGGTGCTCGAACGCCGGGGAGCCGGCGGCGGCGGTCAGGCCCTTGGCGAGGTAGCTGTCCTTGGCGGTGTAGGGGATGCCGTCGAGCGGGCCGAGGCTCTCGCCGCGGGCGCGGCGGGCGTCCGAGGCCTCGGCGTCGGCGCGGGCGTCCGGGTTCATCACGACGAGCGAGTTGAGCGCGGTGGCGGTGCCGGGCCGGTCGTAGGCCTCGATCCGCGCGAGGTAGGCGTCGAGCAGGCCGACCGCGGTGGTCCGGCCCGTCTCCAGCGCGGTCCGCAGCTCGGCGATACCGGTCTCGACGACGTCGAACGGGTGGGTCATGGGGTTCGTCTCCAAGGTGGTTCGGTGGAACAGGGCGTTGGAAAGGTCGGTGGAGCCGGGAGCCGGGAGCCGGTGGCTAGACGGCGGCGGGGGCGAGCTCCTCGGTGTGCGGGCGGTCCCGGTCGGCCTCGCCCATCCGCCGGTCGGGGCGGCGTGCGAGCAGGTAGCCGAGGCCGGCGAGGGTCACCGTGCCGACGCCGAGCGGTGCCGCCCAGATCTGGTACCACGGCGCCCCGGCCGGGGAGAGGACGGCGCGCGGCCAGCAGATGTTGACCACCTCGAAGCCGGTCCACAGCACCGCGAGCAGGTTCAGCGGGGTGCCGAGGCGCCCGTAGCGGACCGCCCCGGCGGGCGTCCAGCGGCCGCGCAGACGCGCGGCCAGGGCGACGAGGGTGAGTACGAAGAACGGCACGAAGGTGGCGGCGCCGCCGAAGGTGATCAGGCTGCCGATGGCCGAGGTGCTCAGCCCCAGCGGCAGCGCGGCGCAGCTGACCAGCGCGGCGGCGACCAGGCCGCCGATCGGTGCCCGGTGCCGGTTGACCTTGCGGACCTGGCGGGAGAACGGGAAGACCTCGTCGCGGGCGAGCGAGTAGAGGCCGCGGGCGGCGCCGCCCTGGGAGGCCATCAGACAGGCGGTGAAGCTGATCAGGACGACCAGGACGAAGGGCTTGTCGGCCCAGCCGCCGAAGGCGTGGGTGACGGCGGTGGTGACCGGGTCGAGGTCCTGGCGGGCGACCACCTCGGCGGGGGCGGGGTGGGCGAGCGCGACCGCGACCGCGTTGAGGATCACCACGAGTCCGACCGCGAGCAGCGACCACCACATGGCCCGGGGCACCTGCCGCGAGGCGTCCTTGGTCTCCTCGGCGGTCGACACGCAGGCGTCGAAGCCGATGAACGCCCAGCCGGCGACGGCCACGGCCGCGAGCACGGCACCGGTGTCGCTGATGCCCAGGGCCTTCGGTGCGTCCAGCATGTCGGTGAGCAGGCCGAAGCCGTGCTCCCGGAAGAACAGCAGCAGGGTGAGGCCGACCACCACGGAGGCGACCGCCTCGGCGGCGATGCCGAGGCCGACGAAGCGGCGCAGCAGGTTGATGCCGTAGGCGTTGACCAGGGTGCAGAGGAGCACGAAGCCGACCGAGGCGAGCACCTGCTCGGCGGGCGTGGGGACGGCGCCGAAGAGCGCGAACAGCCAGGGGGAGGCGAGGTAGGCGACGGTGGTGTTGCCGAACATCACGGCGAACTGCCACAGCCAGCCGCTCAGCCAGGCGACGGCCGGACCGGCCAGGCGCTTGCTCCACTGGTAGGCGCCGCCGGCCAGCGGCCACTGCGAGGCGAGCTCGGAGTAGACGGCGACGACCAGGCACTGCCCGAGCAGGCACAGCGGCAGCGCCCAGACCCAGGCCCCGCCCGCGACGCCCATGCCGACCTGCACGGCCGCGTACAGACCGACGACCGGGGAGACGACGGCGAAGCCCATGGAGATGTTGCCGAGCACGTTCAGGCTGCGTCTCAGCTCCTGCCGGTAGCCGAGTGCTGCCAGCCGGTCGTCGTCGGTCGGGGTGTTCTCGGCCACGGGCTGCGCCCTCCAGATAAAACTAACTTTGTTAGCGTCCGCTGTTGATCTGGCACGATAGCTCCCGAACACGAAGAGCGGAAGAGGGGACCTTTCGGTGGGCCGACCGAGCAAGGCACTGCTGACCCGCGAGCGGATCGCGCGCGCGGCGCTCCAGGTGGTGGACGAGGAGGGCCCCGACGGCCTCACCATGCGGGCGCTGGCGGAACGGCTCGGGGTCAAGGCCGCCTCGCTCTACAACCACATCGAGAGCAAGGACGCCCTGGTCGACACCGTCTCCGAGCTGGTCAACAGCGAGATCGACCACGCGCCGCTGAGCGACGCCGACTGGCGCTCGGGCCTCGCCGCGTACGCGCGCGGCTACCGCGCCGTCTTCGTCCGGCACCCGAACGCGGTCTCCCTGCTCGCCCGCCGCCGCGTCGTGGCGGACAACGCCCTGCGCGGCTACGACGCGCTGCTCGCCCTCCTCGGCCGGGCCGGCCTCGGCCCGGCGGACGCCGCCGAGGTCGCCGCGGCCCTGGACTTCCTCGTCCTCGGCTCCGCCCTGGAGACCTTCGGCGCCGGCTTCACCCGCGAGCCGGCCGCCTACCGGCCCGACTACCCGGCCCTCGCGGACGCCCTCGACGGCGCCTACGCCGACGGCAGCGGCGCGACGGAGCTGGACGACCGGGGCTTCGAGCTGGGGCTGCGCCTCCTGGTCGACGGCGTGGAACTCCGCACCCGGTAGCCGGACCCGGCGGCTCCGATCCCGGTGACGTCCACAACGGGCCGGATGTGCGCGGGAGTTGGTGAGGTCCCCGGAGGATGGACGACCGTCCTCGGGGAGACCGCCCGCGACGCGGCCCTGGAGTGCGTCGAGTCGAACTGGACCGATCTCCGCCCCGCTCCCTCGCGGCCGGCGCCGACGCCCGACCGGAAGCACCCTCCCGTGCTGTGGGCCGTCCCGGCCCACTGGCGGCCGTGGCGGTGGGCCTGCCCGGCCGCCCCCGCCGGGGCGCTCAGAGCCCGAAGTGCGCCACCGCGAGCTCGGCGACCGCGTCCGGCTCCAGGCGGGTGTTGTCGATCAGCAGATGCGCCTCGGGCATGTGCGCGAAGTCGTCGACGGAGTTGAGCCGGAACCTGGCGTCCATGTCGACCAGGTTGGCGTTGGACCACGCGAGGTCACGCTTGGACGCCTTCTCCGAGAGCCGCGACTCGCCCGCGTTGCGCTCCAGCCGCACGTCCTGGTCCGCGCTCAGCTCCAGGAACAGCACCCGGGCACCGCGCTCGCGGAAGGGCGCCGCGTACCGCTCGACCAGCGCGGCGTCCTCGGCGTCCGCGAAGTCCCAGACCAGGGTGAACACCAGCCCGGGCAGGTCCGAGGCGGCGGCCTCGGCCAGGATCTGCTCGCGGAAGGCGTGGTTCAGGCGCTGGAACTGCGGTGACTCGTAGGGGAACAACCGGAGCAGCGGCTCGATGGTCAGATGGTTGTGGAAGAGCCGGAAACCCGTGCGCTCGGCGATCGATCCGCCCACCGTCATCTTGCCGACCGCGGCCGGGCCGATGACGAAGAGCAGGGTGGGAGGGGTGCTGTTGGACATCGCGCCAGCATAGATGCTTGGCGTGATCATGGTCGAACGCTCTCGACGCCTGCCGACGGCCGGTGACCCGCGCCGAACGACGTGGCCGGGGTGGGGCCCTCCCCACGGAGCCGTTGCTGTCACAGCGGGTAGATCGAGGTGCACACCCATTTCTTTCCCCCGTGGCTCTCCTCAGGGGCTCTGACCAGCTTGACCTCGACCGTCGTTGTGGCGGCCCGCGTGATGACGTCAGCCGTGTTCGGCCCGTTCGGGAGGTAGACCGTACCGAGGCTGGTGAGCTTGGCGCCGTTCACCTCGACTTCGACGTCGATCGTGAATCGCAGGAATGTCGGCTCGCGACGGGCCGGGTTCAGCCATCTGGACATCCTCGGGTTCGCTTTCTGGAGCGCCTTCGTCAGGGCCGCGGTGGCGACTTCCAGGCTGGTGAAGACACCGTTGGGCTCGTCCTTGGCCAAGGCCAGCAGCCGGGCCCGGGCGTCCGAGGCACCCACGACGGCGCCGTCCTTCCCCCAGGGCCCCTCGGCCACATGGTCCCTGATCGTGTGCACGTCTGCGTCAGCGGCTTCGTCGGCGAGCAGGTTGTAACAGTTGTGGACGAGGACGTCCTGGCCGCCGTCCTGCCGCCCCTGGACGTAGAAGGTGTGCGGTCCGTCGACGGTGAGGTCGTAGACGGCCTCGGACAGGGGGCCGCCGCGTTCGCGGAGCGCCGTCACCGGGTGCCGTGCGCCGTCCAGGCCAACGAGGACGTCACCGGTCCCGAGAGCGGACGCCTCCCGCCAGCCGGACCCGTCCACGTAGAAGCGGTGCCCCGGCGTGGTGGTGACCCGGCCGGCCCCGTCGAGGTCGAGCTCGATCAGGCGCCCGGTGTCGTGCCCGGACGTCCCGGTCACGGCCTGGGCGCCGGTGCTGCCGGTGGCCGGGTCGGCGGCCAGCAGCCGGTCGCCGACCGTGATGCTCTCGATCGGGCGGTGCGTGCCGTCGGCCATCCGGACGGCGGTGCCGGCGGGGAAGCTGTTGGACTCGCACGGGGTGCGGAGATCCGCGGCGAGCGCGGCCTCGGCCTCCAGTTGGCGGACGACGACGCGGTCGACGGCGGCGTTGGCCCGGATGGCGAACAGCGCCTCCTCGGTGCCGACGCCTCCCACCAGGGTGGCGCGGAACCTGGCGATGCTGTCGGCCAGCGAGTCGAGAGCGTCGACGGCCGTCCGGCTGTAGCCGTTGAGGGTCGCCTGGAGGGCGAGCTTGGCCTCGTCGACGCGGATGCCGGCGAGGATGGCGTACCGATAGGCGATGGCGCCCTTGGCGGCCCTGGTCAGGGTGCCGATGGGCATGACGGTCGCCAGCGCGAAGCCACAGGCCGTGTTGAAGCCGGGGTTGTTGAAGCACCTGACGAAGTCGCCGGTGAGCAGGTGCCAGAGCAGCCGGCCCGCGAGTACCTGGGGGTCGTACTTGAGCTTGTAGTCCTGGTAGGTCATCTCGACCGTGGACTCGTACGGGACGCCGTTCAGCTGCTCGGTGCCGAGCACCATGGTGTCCCAGGCCTGGTACCGGCCCTTGCAGGCCTCGACGGTGAGGCCGGCCTCGGGGCAGGTCCGCAGGAGGTTGTCGACCGTGCCGGAGACCTTCGCGGTGACCTTGACCTTGCAGACCATCTCCCCGGCGGCGTTCTTGTACCAGGTGTGGTTCGCGCCGAAGAGGGACTTGAGCGCGCCGTAGGCTTTCGCCGGGTCGTCGGTCATGCACTTGGACATGTCCTGCCTGACCTTGCCCGGCTTCAGGTCGTCCCGGGGCACCCGCTCGACGTAGTACGCCTGGCCGTCGCCGTCGGAACCGGTTCCGTCGCTGCCCTCGTTCCCGGCGGTCTCGGTCGCGACCTGGGCGGCGACGGCCTCCTTCTCCTGTTTGATCCAGACAGCCGTCCGGGCGTCGTCGGCCGCGGTCTGCGCCTCGTCCGCGCTCTTCTGCGCGTCGACGGCCGAGGCGTGCGCCTGGTCGGCGGCGGTCTTGGCGTCCGCCGCGTACTGGCGGGCCTGGGCGGCGTTGTCGGTGGCCACGGCCGCCGACGCGCCGGCGCGTCCGGCCGCCTCGTGGGCGGAGGCCGCGGAGGCCAGGGCCTGCTGGGCGCAGGTGGCGGCCTGGGCGGCGGAGGTCTGGGCGGCCCGGGCCGACTGCGCGGCCTTCGCCGCCCAGTCGGCGGCCTGGGTGGCACTGGTGCGCGCCTGGTCGGCGTAGCCGGCGGCTTCGCCGGCGGCGCCGCGTGCGGTGGCGTAGGACCGGGCGGCCTCCAGCGCGTACCGGCGGGCCTCGGCGACCCGGCCGTCGATGGCGGCCAGGTAGGACTGGACGGTGGCCACGTGGGTCGCGGTCGTCGCGTCGCGTTCCTGGGCCTCGAGCCGGCCGCTCTGCAGGAACGGTTCGAGCCGGTCGGCCGGGCCGGACAGCACGGCCTGGGCGGCTGCCCTGACCTCGGGCCCGCCGGTGGCCAGCGCCTGGACCACCAGGACACGGTTGTCGTCCTCCCGCGCCCGGTACTGACCGGCCTCCAGGAACGCCCGGACATCGGCGACCGTACCGTCCAGGGCCTTCCCGGCGGCCTCCTTCACACCCGGCCCGCCCACCGCCATGATCTGCGCCAGCAGCACCCGGTCGTCGTCGTCCTTGCCGGGGTACTGACCGGTGGCGAGGAACGCTCGCACCGCCTCCGGTGTGCCGACGGAGGCGGTCTCCGCCGCGAGGCGTTTCTCCGGTTTGCCAGGGCTCCGGGCGATGGCCATGACGCTGGTGCGGTCGTCGCGGTCCCGGGCGAGCGTCAGACCGGTGGCGAGGAAGTCGCGGACGGCGGCGGCGTCACCCTCCAGGGCGCCCTGGGCGGCCGTCCTGGTCCACGGGCCGCCCGCGTCGAGGAGGCGCAGCGCGGCCAGGCGGCCCTTGAGCACGGCGACCCCGGGGTCGACGCCGGGCGCGGTGGCGTCCTTGACGAGCTGTTCGGTGTCGGCGGCGAGCCGAGTGACCCGGCCGGCCTCCCACGCGGCCGCCCTGGCCTTGAGGTCGGCCGCGCGGGAGGCCTCCTCGGCGGCGGCGCTCTCGACGGCCTGCTGGGCGTCGAGGCGTTCCTGGTCGGCGGCGCGGGCGATGCCGGTGACCTTGTGGGCCTGCGCGGCAGCGTGACGCCGCGGGACGGAAACACGCCTCCTCCTGGGCCCGGTGGGCCCGCCGCCGCTGGGCCCGCGGCATAGGATCACCGCCCGGAAGGCCCCCGCCCGTTCGTGCCCGTACCCGTGCCCGTACCCGTGCCATGCCCCTGCCCGTGCCCTGCCCGTGCCCCTGTGGAGGAACCCGCCATGACCTACACCGTGGACTTCGAGACCGTGTCGACCGTCGGCCTGGAGTCGTCCCCCGTCGCGGACGCACTCGCCGGCCTGCGGGCGAACGAGGCCCGGTACTTCCACAACAAGTACGGCCACGTCTTCACGGTGGAGCCCGCGCAGGACGCTGCCGAGGTCGTCGACCGGGTGCACCGGATCCTGCTGGAGGAACGCGAGATCGCCATCGCGTCCCGGCCCCTCGAAGCCACGGCCTTCGAGGTCGAGGGCATCAGGATGGCCTATGTCTTCTACGAGAGCGGCCTGTCGGTGAATGTGATGTACACCGTCGAGGACGCCAAGAAGCGGGCGGTCGGATTCAAACTCTCGGAGGGAATGGAGGTCCCGGCGGAACTCGCCCAGCGGTTCAGGTTCGCCCGCCAGAAGTCCAAGCTCGCCGGGACGATCCGCGGTTCGTTCTTCGTCATCAAGAACGAGTACTAGGTTCGGCCCGGTAGGTCACAGCGCCGCAGCCCGGGAGGAATCTTCACGGCTCGAACCCAGAGCACCACGACCCGTGCGCCCGGGTCGGGGGCCGATGGGCCACCGGTACTTCGGCCGAACCATGAGCGCGCCGGCCGGGCGTCGGTCGTCATGGCGGCAGCGGCCCGTCGGCATCCAGGCGGCTCTGATCAGCATCGGGATCGCGCTCACTCTCGGGATCGACTTCTCACTGCCGCCAGGACTGCTGTCCCTCCCGGATCCGCGCGGGCCGGGCGCGCAGGTGGTCCAGGAACGCACCGTCGCTTTCCGACCGCTCCTGCGCGGTGATCACGCGCCCCGGCGGACTGGCGTAGAGGCCGGGGATCGGCGTGGTTCATTCGGCCCGGTAGGTCTCGCGGTCGACGAGGCCGCCGCCGGGGGCGGGCCCGGGCCGAGGCCACCGGGGTGCAGCCAGTCGTCCCGTACGGTCCGGGCGGCGAGTTCGGGCTCGGCCGCGCAACAGCGTGCGTGAGGCTCTCCAGCGGCTCCGCGGCCCGCTTGCTCCCCGTACCCGCGCCGTGTCGCGGTCCGCGCTATCGGGCCGCTATGCGACTTGGGCAAGATCGATGTCGCAGGTCCGGTGGCGGTACACGCCGGGCACGACGAAGGCGTCCCGGTCGGCGCGCGACCCGTAGGAGCGGGCGCCCCGCCACGGTCCGGTGACTGATGGTCCTGCTCGCCGTGAAGGAGTCCGAACACACGATGGCGCACCCCGACGGTACAGAAGCACCGCTGCTGTGGACACTGGCCGGCAGCGGCAAGGAGTCGCTGGCGGCCGGCGCGCGCGGCCTGCACGCCTACCTGGCCGGTCGTGACGACTGGAGCCCCCAGGACATCGCGGTCACCCTCGCGCGCACCGCTTCCGACGGGAGCCGGCGGGCGGCACTGGTGGCGGACGGGCGGGACGGGTTCCTGCAGCGGCTGGGCGCGCTCGCCGACGGCAGGAGCATGCCCGGCCTGGTGGAGGGCGCCGCAGGGACAGACCGCCGGGTCGCCTTCGTGTTCCCCGGACAGGGCGCGCAGTGGCCCCGGATGGCGGTGGACCTGCTGGACACCTCCACCGTGTTCCGCGCCCGGATGGACGCGTGCGCGCAGGCACTGGAACCGTTCGTCGACTGGTCGCCGATCGACGTGCTCCGCGACCCGGACGCGCCCGGCGCACCCGCCGGGGACCGGGCCGACGTGGTCCAGCCCCTGCTGTTCGCCGTGACGGTGTCCCTGGCCGCTCTGTGGCGGTCCCACGGTGTGGAACCGGCGGCCGTGCTCGGGCACAGCGTCGGCGAGGTCACCGCCGCCGCGGTCTGCGGCGCGCTGTCCCTGGACGACTCCGCGCGGGTGGTGGCCCTGTGGAGCCAGGCCCAGGCGACCCTGGCCGGGCAGGGCGACATGGTCTCGGTGCTGGCCCCGGCCGACGAGGTCGAGCCGCGGCTGCGCCGCTGGGACAGCCGCCTCGTCGTCGCCGCGCACAACGGCCCGCGGTCCGTGATCGTCTCCGGCGACCGCGACGCCGCCGCCGAACTCCTCGCCGACCTGGCCTCGGACGCGGTGCACGCACGGCGGATCGCGGTGGGCCTGGCCGCCCATTCCCCCCACATCGACGCGATCCTCCCCCGGATGCGCGCCGACCTCGCACCGATCCGGCCCCGCACACCGCAGCTGCCCTACTATTCCGGACTGACCGGGGGACGACTGGACGTCCCGGTACTCGACGCCGATTACTGGTGCCGCAACCTGCGCAGCACGGTCAGGTTCCACCAGGCGACCGGAGCCCTGCTGCGGGACGGGTACGGCGTTCTGCTGGAGGTCAGCCCGCACACCGTGCTGACCTCCGCCCTCACGGACTGCGCGGAGGAACACGGTGCGCAGGCCGCCGTCCTCGGCACGCTGCGCCGCGACCAGGGTGGTCCGGGCCGGTTCCTGACCTCGCTCGGTGACCTGTACGTGCACGGTGTCACCCCGGACCGGGACGTGCTGCCCGCCGAACAGCACGCCCGGGTGCGGGAACTGCCGGCGGCCGTCCTGGCGGCGCTCGCGGAGCGCGGCCCGGGGGACGCGAACGGATCGAACGGCGCGGACGGCTCGGGCGGTGGCCAGGATGCCGGCACCGCGTTCCGCGCGGAGCTGGCCGGACTGGACGTACCGGAGCGGCGTGCCGCACTGGCACGGCTGGTGGGCGAGGAGATCGCCGCGCTGACCGGGCGGTCCGAGCCGGTCCCCGCCGAACTGGCCTTCCTCGACCTGGGATTCGACTCCGTCACTGCGGTGGAGCTGCGCAACCGGCTGAGCGCGGCGACGGCGCTGAGCATCCCGGTGACAGTGGTCTTCGACTGCCCGACCCCGGCGGCCCTGACCGAGTACCTCTGTGTCCGGATCGGCGGCGACCGGCCCGACCGGGACACCGACGCGGACGAGCCGGTGCGGCGGGCCGAGGACGACGACCCCGTGGTGATCGTCGGCATGGGCTGCCGCTACCCCGGCGGTGTCGGCAGCCCCGACGAACTCTGGGAGCTGGTGTCGGCAGGTGCCGACGCCGTCTCCGCGCTGCCCGACGACCGGGGCTGGGACACCGCCGGACGGTACGACCCCGCACCGGGGACGCCGGGCCGGTACTACCAGCGGGAGGCGGGGTCGCTCGCCGGTGCGGCCGAGTTCGACGCGGAGTTCTTCGGCATCTCGCCGCGCGAGGCGGCGGCGATGGACCCGCAGCAGCGGCTGCTGCTGGAGACCACCTGGGAGGTGCTGGAGCGGGCCGGGATCGCCCCGGCCACCCTGCGGCGGACCCCGACGGGCGTCTACGTCGGGGCGATGACCATGGACTACGGGCCCTCTCTCGAACAGGGCGCCGACGAGGGCGGCCACCTGCTGACCGGCAACACCGGGAGCGTCGCGTCGGGCCGACTGGCCTACACCCTCGGTCTGGAGGGAGCGGCGGTCACCGTGGACACGGCGTGCTCGTCCTCGCTGGTGGCGCTGCACCTCGCGGTACGGGCGCTGCGGTCCGGCGAGTGCTCGCTGGCCCTGGCCGGCGGC
>NZ_LGDO01000088.1:0-16736 GCF_001279805.1 Streptomyces sp. XY431 | reverse complement strand
GGGCTGGGGGCTTGGTGCGGCGCGGGGCGGCGCGGGCGGGTCCGAGGGGGAGCGGGCGGGGAGCGGCGTTGCGGTTGGAGGCGTTGAGCAGATGTCCGTATTGTCCGATGGGTGACTGATCCCGTTCCGCCGCGCCAGACCCCCGACCAGCCGTGGCGTTCAGAAGGGGCCCCACCCCCGCCGCCCCCGCGCCGCAGGATGCCCGGCGGCTGGATGGGCCTCGTCCTGACCGCGCTCGTGGTGTTCCTGATCAGCGATCTGCTGCTCTCCTTCTTCGGCCCCGGCGGCGCCACCACGATCTCCTACACCGAGTTCAACAACCAGCTGAACAAGGGCAACATCACCAAGATCTACTCCAAGGGCGACTCGATCGAGGGCACCCTCAAGAACGCCGAGCCGAAGCCGGACGGCGGCAAGGGCACGTACACCGAGTTCGACACCCAGCGGCCGGTCTTCGCCGGGGACAACCTCTGGACCACCCTCCAGCAGCAGGGCGTCGAGGTCACCGCGGAGCCGGTCGTCCAGCAGCGCAGCTTCCTCGCCAACCTGCTGATCTCACTGGCCCCGATGCTGCTGCTGATCCTGGTCTGGGTGCTGCTCGCCCGCCGGATGGCCGGCGGCATCGGTGGCGGTGCGCTCGGCCGCAAGGCCCCGCCCAAGCCGGTCACCGCCGAGGCCGGCCGCCGCACCACCTTCGCCGACGTGGCCGGCATCGACGAGGTCGAGGCCGAACTCAGCGAGGTGGTCGACTTCCTGAAGAACCCGCAGCACTACCGCCGGCTCGGCGCCAAGATGCCGCGCGGCGTCCTGCTCAGCGGCCCGCCCGGCACCGGCAAGACGCTGCTGGCCCGGGCCGTCGCGGGTGAGGCGGACGTGCCGTTCTTCTCGGCCTCCGCCTCCGAGTTCATCGAGATGATCGTCGGCGTCGGCGCCAGCCGGGTGCGCGAACTCTTCGCCGAGGCCCGCAAGGTCGCCCCGGCGATCGTCTTCATCGACGAGATCGACACCATCGGCCGGCAGCGCGGCAGCGGCGGCGGGATGGGCGGCCACGACGAGCGCGAGCAGACGCTCAACCAGATCCTCACCGAGATGGACGGCTTCAGCGGATCCGAGGGCGTCATCGTCATCGCCGCCACCAACCGGGCGGACGTGCTCGACCCGGCCCTGCTGCGCCCCGGCCGCTTCGACCGGCGGATCACCGTCAGCCCGCCGGACCGCGACGGCCGCGCGGCCATCCTGCGGATCCACTCCCGGCACGTCCCGCTGACCGGGGACGCCGACCTCAACCAGCTGGCCAAGGTGACCCCCGGCATGACCGGCGCCGAACTGGCCAACCTGGTCAACGAGGCCGCGCTGCTGGCGGTCAAGCGCCGCCAGGACGCGGTGAACGAGCGCGACCTCTCGGACGCGCTGGAGAAGGTCCAGCTGGGAGCCGTCCGGCCGCTGGTGATGCCGCAGGCCGAACGCGAGCGGACGGCGTACCACGAGAGCGGCCACGCCCTGCTCGGCATGCTCCAGCCGGGCGCGGACCCGGTGCGCAGGATCACCATCGTGCCGCGCGGCCGCGCCCTCGGGGTCACCCTGTCCACCCCGGAGACCGACCGGTACTCCTACACCGAGCCCTACCTGCGCGGCCGGATCATCGGCGCGCTCGGCGGGATGGCTGCCGAGCAGGTGGTCTACGGGGTCATCACCACCGGGGCGGAGAGCGACCTGGAGCAGGTCACCAACATCGCCCGCGGCATGGCCGGCCGGTGGGGCATGAGCGAGCGGGTCGGCCGGCTCACCGCCGTGCCGTCCGATCCGCAGGGGGCGTACGGGCTCTCCGCCGCGCCGACCACGCTGGACGCGGTGGACGAGGAGGCCCGGCGGATCGTCGCGGAGTGCTACGACGAAGCGGTGCGGCTGCTGACCGAGCAGCGGGCCAGGCTGGACGCGTTGGCGGCGGCGCTGCTGGAGGCCGAGACGCTGGACGAGGAGGCGGCCTACCGGGCGGCGGGGGTGCCCCGGAAGACGCTCGACCAGGCCTGAGCGGAGCCGGGCCGAGCGGGCCCGCGTCCCCGTCCCCGTTTCCGGATGGAGGGGCGTGCGTCAGGGTGACGCGCGCCCCTCCGTCGTTGCCGCGCTTCGGTCGGCGCGGGCTGCGGGGGCTCCGCGGGGTGTAGCTGGTTCCGGCGTCGCGACTAACCAGGTGCGGCGGGGCCGCCGTCAGCGGGGGCGTTCGGCGATCAGGTAGCGGAAGACATTCGCCATCCGCACCGTCCCGTCCGGCCGCAGGTACGGCTGCAGCGCCTCCTCCAGCTCCTTCGCGACCAGCGGCGCCCCGGAGAACTCCGCCGCCGCGTCGTACAGCCCGGTGGAGAGCAGCCCGCGCACGGCGCTGTCCAGGTCCGGGTAGGCGAACGGGCAGCCGACCCGCCCGCCGCCGGCCGGGCGCAGGCCGGTTCCGGCGAGCAGGTCCTCCAGCGCCCCGGGCGGGCTCAGCTCGAACGGGTCGCGCGCGCCGCTGCGCCGGGCCATCCGCCGGGCGACGTCCAGGACGGCCGCGCTCTCGCAGCGCTCCCTGGGCCCCCAGGCGGCCAGCACCACGTGTCCGCCGGGCAGTGCCAGCCGGGCCGCCGCCGCGACCGTCCGGCGCGGTTCGCCCGCCGGTGGCGGTTGCTCGAAAACGGTGACCAGCGAATAGGCCGAGCGGGCGACATCCCCGGTCGGCCGGTGGCCCGCGCCGACCCGCAGACCGCGTCCGCCGGCGAGCGCGCGCAGCTCGCCGTCCCGCTCCAGACCGGCCACCTGGGCGCCCCGTCCGGCGGCCAGCAGCAGGGCGAGACCGGAGCGGCAGCCCAGGCCCAGCACGCTGGTCGCCGGACCCACCTCCAGCCGGTCGTGGACGGCCTCGTAGAGCGGCACCAGCATCCGTTCCTGGATCTCCGCCCAGTCCCGGGCCCGGGCGTTGTCCTGCCCGGCGCCGACGGGTCCTGCGGTCGTACCGATCACCCCAGCTGAAGCCATCGCGGCCTCCCATCCGGTCCTCAGACGTGCTGCTCCGAACCCCCCTCGACGTCCCGCCCCACTCCAGCGAACAGCGGCTCGGGCGCGGCGTCCAGAGGGGTGCGGGGTGGTGCGCGCGGGTCGGGGGCGTGCGCCCCGGTGCGGGACACGAGGACGGGTCCCGGACGGCGGCCCGTAACGGATTCGAAGTCGGGGGCCCGCTCCCCGTACGATTCGCCCATGGCTAAGGCACCCGTTCTCACCCCCCAGGCGGAAGACTTCCCGCGCTGGTACCAGGACCTCATCAACAAGGCCGAGCTGGCCGACAACGGTCCGGTGCGCGGCACCATGGTCATCCGACCGTACGGCTACGGCCTGTGGGAGCGGATGCAGCAGGAGATGGACGCCAGGATCAAGAAGGCCGGTGCCCAGAACGCCTACTTCCCCATGTTCATCCCGCAGTCCTACCTGACCAAGGAAGCCGAGCACGTCGAGGGCTTCGCCCCCGAGCTCGCGGTGGTCACGCACGGCGGCGGCAAGCAGCTGGACGAGCCGGTCGTCGTCCGGCCGACCTCCGAGACCATCATCAACGAGTACTTCTCGAAGTGGGTGCAGAGCCACCGGGACCTGCCCCTGCTGATCAACCAGTGGGCCAACGTGGTCCGTTGGGAGCTGCGTCCGCGGGTCTTCCTGCGCACCACCGAGTTCCTCTGGCAGGAGGGCCACACGGCCCACGCCACCTACGAGGACGCGCGTGACTACGCCTCGATGATCCACACCCAGGTCTACGGCGACTTCATGACCAACGTGCTCGGCATCGACGTCGTGCTCGGCCGCAAGACCGCCAAGGAGCGCTTCGCGGGCGCCATCAACACCCTCACCCTCGAGGGCATGATGGGCGACGGCAAGGCGCTGCAGATGGGCACCAGCCACGAGCTGGGCCAGAACTTCGCCAAGGCGTTCAACACCACCTACCAGCTGCAGGGTGCCGAGCGCGAGTACGTCTGGCAGACCTCCTGGGGTGTCTCGACCCGCATGGTCGGCGGCCTGATCATGTCCCACGGCGACGACAACGGTCTGCGCGTCCCGCCGCGGCTCGCCGCCGTCCAGGCCGTCGTGCTCGCCATCAAGGGCGACGACGCGGTGATCGCCAAGGTCCGTGAGATCGGTGCCGCGCTGGAGGCCGCCGGCATCCGCGTGGTCGTCGACGACCGCACCGACACCCCGTTCGGCCGCCGCGCGGTCGACTGGGAGCTGAAGGGCGTTCCGCTGCGGATCGAGGTCGGCCCGCGCGACCTGGAGAACGGCACGGCCATGCTGGCCCGCCGGATCCCGGGGGGCAAGGAGCCGGTCTCGATCGACTCGCTGGTGGCGATCCTCCCGGGCATCCTGGACGAGGACCAGGCCCTGCTGCTGCGTCAGTCGCGCGAGCGCCGCGAGTCCCGCACGGTGGACGTGACCAACCTCGACGAGGCCGTCGAGGCCGCCGCCACCGGCTGGGGCCGGATCTCCTGGGCCGAGCTCGGCCCGGAGGGCGAGGCCAAGCTGGCCGAGCAGGGTGTTTCGGTGCGCTGCATCGTGGCCGCCGACGGCTCGGTGCCGCAGACGGACGACCAGGACGGCAACATCGCGATCGTCGCGCGCGCCTACTGACCGTTCGGTGGCTTCCGCGGCAGCGTCCGCGGGGTTCCGTGGCAGCCTCTGTGGTGGCTTCCGTGGTGGCTTCCCGTGCGCGAAGGATGTTGCCGTAAAACGATGCCCGGCGACGCGTTCTGACGGTTCTCGACCTGGCCGACAGGAAATTCGAACGTCCGATGAGCGGTGTTGTTCCACGGGTGTCTCACCTGTCGACATCCCTACTGGTCGGTCAACTGCCGGTATTAACGGAATAGCGGTACGGTGTACGGCCCGTGGCCCTGTCAACTCGACAGGACCACGGGCCGTACGTCCTGGGGGCGACAGCCCGCCTCCGGGCGGAATTGACGAGGCGCCCGTCGAGCTCGACGGGGCCCGAACCTGTAGGGGGTTGGTCTTGCGTCAGATCCGGAACGCGCATTTCGCGCGAGGTCGCACATTCCTGAGAGTTTCCTGGGAAATCCCGGGGAACGGGAACACGCGGAACATCAGCTCCTACTCCATCGTTGGTCTAGCGTGAGCACGACACAGCCCCTCGTTCTCGCGGCCGAACTGGCCGCCGCCTGGAGTGACATCCAGGCCTACCACCAGGACCTCCCCGACCTCGCCTCGCCCGAGGCGCTGATCGGAGAGTCCTCCTCGGCCTGTGGCACCCGGCTCGGTTTCGAACGGCTGCTCCACGAGGCTGCCCACGGTCTGGCCGCGGCCCGGGACATCCGGGACACCTCGCGCGCCGGCCGCTACCACAACCGGCGCTTCCTGCTCCTGGCCTCCGAGCTGGGCCTGGCGCACCCGGTCGAACCGCACGCCAGTAGCGGCTTCTCCCAGGTGACCATGCTCAAGGAGACCCGCGAGCGGTACGCCGAGACCATCGAGCGCCTGGACCGCGCCCTCGGCGCACACCAGGAGGCGGTGGCTGGCGAGGGTGCCTCACGCGCCTTCCGCGGGCCGGCGGCCCGGCACGGCTCCTCCGGGGGCGGCGTCCGGGTGAAGGCGGTCTGCGGCTGCGGGCGCAACGTCCGGGTCGTTCCCTCGGTGCTCGCCCAGGCGTCCATCGTCTGCGGCGCGTGCCAGCAGCCGTTCAAGATCGCGTAACGCGGGTCGCGTCACGCGAGTGGTGCAGTGCGGGTTGCGCAGCTCGGGTCGTGTGATCCGGGTCGCGTGGTTCGCGTAGTTCTGAGAGGTTCCGGGAAGTTCCGGGCTCGGGGAGACCCCTCGGGGAGACCTGGGGTCCGGGGAACAAGAGAGCCGGCCGGCGACTGTGCGGGCAGTGGTCCGGCCGTAGCGACGAACGGTGGCCGTAGGGGATCCGCAGGGGGTCTGCGGATGTCCGCGGGTGATCGGCCGAAAGTCGGCCGGTGGTCCGGAGGCGGTCCACCGTGATCCGCCAGGGAGGTGTGCCGCGAAGGCGCACGTGTTGGGCTGACCGGGAGCGGGGGCTCCCGGTCGACCTGTTTTCGGGGGTAGGGCGCCCTTGTGGCAGAATGGACAGCTGAGTACCCGGCAGCCGGGCAGGACCCCTCTCTCCTACGGCTGGCGTGTCCCTTGAACGGCCCACCACGCAACCCCACGCGAGGGCAGGGCCGCTCACCCACGTCAACACCAGGAGAATCCACTCCCGTGGCAGTCAAGATCAAGCTGAAGCGTCTCGGCAAGATTCGCTCCCCGCACTACCGCATCATCGTCGCCGACGCCCGCACCAAGCGTGACGGCCGTGCGATCGAGGAGATCGGCCTCTACCAGCCGACCTACAACCCCTCGAAGATCGAGGTCGACAGCGACCGCGCCCAGTACTGGCTGTCCGTCGGCGCCCAGCCGACCGAGCCCGTGCTCGCGATCCTGAAGCTGACCGGCGACTGGCAGAAGTTCAAGGGCCTGCCGGCCCCGGCGCCGCTGCTGGTTGCCGAGCCGAAGGTCGAGGACTTCTCGCACCTGTTCGCGAAGGCCGTCGCCGGCTTCGAGGACGCCACCACCGGTGTCGCCATCACCCCGAAGGCCAAGAAGTCGGACAAGGCTGAGGCCGACGCCGACGCCGAGGCCTGAGCGTGATCGAGGATGCCCTCGACCACTTGGTGAAGGGCATTGTCGAGCACCCCGACGAGGTGCAGGTGCGCTCGCGCAACCTGCGTCGGGGCAACACCATCGAGGTGCGGGTGCACCCCGATGACCTCGGCAAGGTGATCGGCCGGGGCGGTCGTACGGCTCGTGCTCTGCGCACGGTCGTCGGCGCCCTCGGTGGTCGCAACGTCCGGGTCGACCTGGTCGACGTGGACAGCATTCGCTGATCCGGCTGCTCGTTCAGCCGTCAGGGTTTCGAGGCCGGCCGGGACGCATGTCGTCCCGGCCGGCTTTCGCCGTTCCCGCGGCAATTCCGTAACTCCGCTACTCCGTAGCACTCATCCAGGAGAACGATCACCGTGCAGCTCGTCGTCGGCAAGATCGGCCGCGCCCACGGCATCAAGGGGGACGTCAGCGTCGAGGTCCGCACCGACGAGCCCGAGCTCCGGCTCGGGCCCGGTGCCGTCCTGTTCACCGACCCCGCCTCGAAAGGTCCGCTGACCGTCGAGTCCGGCAAGGTCCACAGCGGGCGGCTGCTGCTGCGGTTCGCCGGCGTCAAGGACCGCAACGCCGCCGAGGAGCTGCGGGGCACGCTCCTGATCGCCGAGGTGGACCCGGAGGAGCGTCCGGACGACCCGGAGGAGTACTACGACCACCAGCTGATCGGTCTGGACGTGGTCCTGCTCGACGGCACTCTGGTCGGTGAGCTCACCGAGGTGGTCCACCTGCCGTACCAGGACCTGCTCACGGTGCGGAAGGCGGACGGTACGGAGGCGCTGGTGCCCTTCGTCAGCCGGATCGTGCCGACCATCGACCTGGAGAACCAGCGTGCGGTGATCGACCCGCCGGTCGGGCTGATCGACCTGGGGCAGGCCGAGGTCGCCGCTGGTGATGCGGCCGGTGACGACGCCGATGCCGGTGGCGCGGCCGACGCCGGTGACGCGGAGGAGTCGCGGTGAGCACCGAGGAAGGCGCGGCGGACGTGACGGCGGACGCGGGGGAGTCCGGGGAGTCCTCGGTGAGGGCATCCGTGCGGGACGGGATGCGGATCGATGTCGTGTCGATCTTCCCCGAGTACCTGGAGCCGCTGAACATCTCGCTGGTCGGCAAGGCCCGCGCCCGCGGCCAGCTCGACGTGCACGTCCACGACCTGCGGGGCTGGACCCATGACGTGCACCGGACCGTCGACGACAGCCCGTACGGCGGCGGCCCCGGCATGGTGATGAAGCCCGAGCCGTGGGGCGAAGCCCTGGACGCGGTGCTCGGCCAGGGTCCGGAGGGCGAGGTGCCGACCCTGGTGGTGCCCACCCCCAGCGGCCGCCCGTTCACCCAGGAACTCGCGCAGGAACTGGCCGGCCGGCCCTGGCTGGCGTTCACCCCGGCCCGGTACGAGGGCATCGACCGGCGGGTCATCGAGGAGGCGGCCACCCGGATGCCGGTGGTCGAGGCATCGATCGGCGACTATGTGCTGGCCGGCGGCGAGGTCGCGGTGCTGGTCATGGTCGAGGCGATCGCCCGGCTGCTGCCCGGCGTGCTCGGCAACGCCGAGTCCCACCGGGACGACTCCTTCGCGCCCGGCGCGATGGCTGACCTGCTGGAGGGCCCCGTCTACACCAAGCCCGCCGAGTGGCGCGGTCGCACCGTGCCGGACATCCTGCTGAGCGGAAACCACGGCCGGATCGCCCGCTGGCGCCGCGAGCAGGCCTTCGCCCGCACGCTGGCGAACCGGGCGGACCTGGTGGCGCGCTGGCGGCACGCGGACTTCGACAAGAAGGACCGCGAGGCGCTCAGCCTGCTCGGCCTGGCCTGGGACGAGCACCTCGGCCGATTTCGGCCCGTGGCCGATGGTGTGGAAGAATAGGCCGCTGCTGTCTGTCGCTGGACTCCTCCCGTAGGGGTCACGTGGTCCGTCGCCCCCGCCACGGGGGGCTCGTCGGTAACCGGTGCGGCCCGCAGCGAACCCCATTTGTGACGACTTCCGTGGGCGGCCCGTGGCGCCTGCGATGGAGAGCAACATGAGCAACAAGCTCGCTGCTGTCGACGCGGCCTCGCTGCGTAGCGACATTCCGGCCTTCCGCGCCGGTGACACCCTGAAGGTTCACGTCCGGGTCATCGAGGGCAACCGCTCCCGTGTCCAGGTCTTCCAGGGCGTCGTCATCCGCCGTCACGGCGCCGGCATCGGTGAGACCTTCACCGTTCGCAAGGTCAGCTTCAACGTCGGTGTCGAGCGCACCTTCCCGGTGCACACCCCGATCGTCGAGAAGATCGAGGTCGTGACCCGCGGTGCGGTTCGCCGCGCCAAGCTGTACTACCTGCGTGACCTCCGCGGCAAGGCCGCGAAGATCAAGGAGAAGCGCGACCGCTGATCCACCGCCCCCCGGCACTGTCGGGGGATCGGGATCGCTCTGGGGGGCCGGGCTGCCGCACGGTAGGCTCAGCCCCCGATGAGCACGCACGAACCACCCGCGGACCGCGACGGCTGTCCCGCACCCACCGGTGCGGACTCGCCGACGCGGTCCGCGGTCGTTTCCGCGCCCGCCGCCGGGGCAGCGCCCGAGGCGGGAGGGGCGGTCGACCGGGGGACGCAGGACGGCTCGGGCGCCGCGGGTCCGTCGGACACTTCGAATACCTCGGACGATGTGGACGGCGTGGACGGCGTGGAGGATGCGGCCGCCTCGGACGACGTCCCGGGGGAGGGCGGGCGCTCGCGCTCGCGCGAGCTGTTGCTGCTCACCGGTGTCTGCCTGTTCGTACTGCTGCTGGTGAACGCTTTCGTGGCGCGCCCGTTCTCGGTGCCCTCCGGATCGATGGAGAACACCCTGCGCCCGGGTGACCGCCTGATCGTGAACAAGCTCTCCTACGCCTTCGGCGGCCACCCGCGTCGCGGCGACGTTGTCGTCTTCGACGGCACCGGCTCCTTTCTGCGCAAGCCCCTCGAACCCGTCGGCCTCGGGACCTCGCTGCGCTCCTTCGGCCGGGAGATCGGACTGCTCCCGGCCGGTGACTCCGTCTACGTGAAGCGGGTCGTCGGCATCGGCGGCGACCGCGTCACCAGCGCCGGACCTGGTCACCCGATCACCGTCAACGGTGTGCCGGTCGACGAGTCCGGCCACCTCTTCCCGGGGGACGAGCCGTCGAATGTGGCTTTCGACGTGGTGGTGCCGCCCGGCAAGCTCTGGGTGATGGGCGACCACCGTGGTGCCTCCCGCGACTCCCGCGACCACCTCGGCGAACCGGGGGGCGGCTTCGTCCCGGAGTCCAAGGTGATCGGGCGGGCCGCCTGGGTGGTCTACCCGGTCGGACACTGGGCCGACCTGGACCGGCCTGACGCCTACGCCGCTGCAGAAGGGACGGGCGGCCATGGGGAGCAGGGGTAGGGGGCGGCTCGCCGACCGCCCGGCCGCCGGCTCCGAGTCCTCGGCCGGTACCGGCTCCGGGACGGCCAGCAGGTCCGGGATGGCGGGCGCGCCCAGGTCGGAAGCCGGCCCCGGGACGGAGGTCGGGCCCGAGGAGGCCACCGGATCGGTGGATCCTGCCGGAGCGGCCGAGGCCCCGGTGGTGCGCGGCCGTGCCGAGCGCCGCCGCACCGCCCGTAGGGCGGCCCGTCGCCGCAGGCGCTCCCATCTGCGGGAGATTCCGCTGATCATCGTGGTCGCGCTGATCGTCGCGCTGGTGATGAAGACCTTTCTGGTGCAGGTCTTCGTCATCCCCTCGGGATCGATGGAGCAGACGATCCTGATCGGGGACCGGGTTCTGGTCGACAAGTTCACTCCCTGGTTCGGGGCCGAGCCGGAGCGCGGCGAGGTCGTCGTGTTCAAGGACCCGGGCGGCTGGCTGGAGAACCAGCACGGGGCGTCGACGGACGGTGTGCTCCTGCGCGGGGCCAAACAGGTGCTGACCTTCGTCGGCCTGCTGCCCTCCGACAGCGAGCAGGACCTCATCAAGCGGGTGATCGGGGTCGGCGGCGACACCGTCGAATGCTGCGACGAGCAGGGCAGGATCCTTCTCAACGGCAAGCCGCTGGACGAGCCCTACCTCGCGTCGGGCAACCCGCCGTCGCGGCAGCCGTTCAAGGTGAAGGTGCCGCAGGGGCGGCTCTGGGTGATGGGCGACCACCGGGACGTCTCTGCCGACTCCCGTTTCCACATGGGCAATCCGGGTCAGGGCACGATTCCGGTGAGCGGGGTGCTGGGGCGGGCGTTCATGATCGCCTGGCCGGTCGGCCGGGTTCATCAACTTGATGTGCCGGTTTCACTCTCCTCGGTGGCGCGGGGTCCGACGGACCCCGGAACTGCGCGGAACGCGGTGGGTGTTGACCCGATCCCTGAGGAACCTCCGCTCGTTATGGGTGTGTTGGGCATCCTTCCGCTCGTCGGCCGCCGGGTGGGACGACCCAGGCTGTAGGCCCGGCCGGGCCGGTGGACGGTCGGAACGCGCGCGTGGGACCGCGAGCCGGATGTCCGGGAGTGATAGAGAAGTGCTGGGTGCGGCCGTTGCGACGAGCCGCGCCCGAGGGCTGTGCCGGTGTCGGACACCCCCGCAGGGGGCGGTTCCGGCGGGCGCGGCCAATCGTGGAACGTGGTGCCCGCTGTGCGGCACTGTGAGCGCGGACGCGCAGGCGTCCGCACAGCAGGGAGGAGACGTTGTGGGGGATTTGGTGATCGGCGCCCGCTCGGGCGCCGGAGAGCCTGAGGGCTCCGGCGGTCGGGCGGCCCGGTCCGCGGAGGCCGCGGTGCCTTCGGCCTCGGCCGAGGATGCGGCGGCCCAGTCCGCGAACGAACACGGCGACGGCACGGACGACGCCTCGAAGCCCACCCCGGACAACGTGGAGCCGGCGGGCGGTACCGAGGAGCAGCCGGATCGGAAGGAGCGCAAGCCGCGGTCGTTCTGGAAGGAACTGCCGATCCTCATCGGCATCGCTCTCGTGCTGGCGCTCGTGATCAAGACGTTCTTCGTCCAGGCGTTCTCCATTCCGTCGGAGTCGATGCAGAACACGCTCCAGGTCGGTGACCGGGTCCTGGTGGACAAGCTCACCCCGTGGTTCGGTGCTGAGCCGGAGCGTGGCGAGGTCGTGGTGTTCCACGACCCGGGCGGCTGGCTGGCGGACGAGCCCACCAACGAGAGCAGCAACTCCTTCGTCCGGGGCGTCCAGAATGTGCTGAGCTTCGTCGGCCTGATGCCCTCCGACAACGAGAAGGACCTCATCAAGCGCGTCATCGCGGTCGGCGGGGACACCGTCGAGTGCGAGGGCGAGGGCCCGGTGAAGGTCAACGGGATCGCGCTCGACGAGCCCTACGTCTACCCCGGCAACACCCCCTGCGGGACCAAGCCCTTCGGTCCGGTGAAGGTGCCGGACGGTCGGATCTGGGTGATGGGCGACCACCGCGCGGACTCGCTCGACTCGCGCTTCCACATGGACCAGCCGGGTGGCGGCACCGTCCCGGTGGACGATGTGATCGGGCGTGCCTTCGTGGTGGCCTGGCCGATCAACCGCTGGTCGACGCTGCCGGTGCCGGACACCTTCGACCAGAAGGGACTGGCGGCGGCGGCCCTGCCCGCGGTTCCGGCCGCGGCCGGTGCCGTGGGCGCCGTCGCACTGCTCCCGCTGGTCCGCCGGCGGTGGAACGGGACGGACCGCGACGACCGGTCCTGACGACGACCGGGGGCGCCCGGGTCTTGCGCGGGCCGTGGTACCGACGAGTAATCTGCTCGGACGTGCCACGGCCCGCCGGGTTTTCCGCCCATGGTCCCGGCACGGCGCTGTGGGCGTTTCCGGGTCGGTCAGGGGTTGGACGGTATCGATGAGCAGTGTCGTGGAACGCGCGACGGACAATCCGCTGCCCGCCGCCCGCCGTCGGCGCGGACCCGCGGCCGTGGTCCAGGGCGTACTGCTCGGCCTCGGACTGGTCCTGCTGGTCGGCGGCTTCGCGGTGATCGCCGTGAGCTACCGGCCCTACAGCATTCCCACCGCCTCGATGGCGCCCACCCTCCAGGCCCAGGACACCGTCCTGGCCAGGAAGTCCGACGGCTCGGACGTCGGGCGGGGCGACGTGGTCGTCTTCCGCGACCAGGCCTGGGGCGGCGAGCTCATGGTCAAGCGCGTCGTCGCGGTCGGCGGGGACACCGTCGCGGTCGGCGAGGATGACCGGCGGCTGACCGTGAACGGCAGGCCGGTCGACGAGCCCTACCTCGCCGGGACCGGTGCCCAGGGCGCCTCTTTCAACGTGGAGGTGCCGCCGGGCCGGCTTTTCCTGCTCGGTGACAACCGGCTCGGCTCGCTCGATTCCCGGGTGCACCTGGAGACGGACGGCGGGACCGTCCCGGCCACCGAGGTGCAGGCTAGGGTGGAGGCCACCGTGCTGCCGTTCGGCCGGATGGCGCTGCTGAGCGGCACCTCGGCGTTCGAGGCGATCGACGGACACCGGTCGGCGGGCCCGGGGCCGCTGGAGCCCGCGTTCTGGGCGAGCGTTGTAGGCGCGGCGACGATCGTCGTGACCTCGGCGGTGGGCGGTGCGGCGGGCCTGGTGCGCCGCCGTCGCCGCGCCGCCTGACCCAGGCCGGTGCCGCCCGCGCCGGGACCGCTCTGCCGAACCTCGCCCCGGACGACCACGCCGGGTGGCAGGATCGGGGGAACGACCGGGGCGGACGGAGGGAGCGTGGAGGCTCGTCATGGCGGCACAGCGGCGCAGGGCCTCGCGGATCCTGCTGCTCGACGGGCAGGACCGACTGCTGCTCTTCCACGGCTCGGACCCGGCGACGCCCGGCGTCACCTGGTGGTTCACCCCCGGTGGGGGACTCGAGCCGGGGGAGGACGTCCGGGACGCTGCCGAGCGGGAGCTCGTGGAGGAGACCGGGTTGCGCGGCGTGGAGCTGGGACCGGTGGTCGCGTACGGCAATGCTTCGTTCTCCTATCGGGGGCAGCGCTTCGAGCAGGAACAGTGGTTCCACCTGGCCCGGACGACGCGGACGGTGCTGGACCACTCGGGCATGGGCGAGGACGAACACGCCCAGTTGCTCGCGGCGCGCTGGTGGACGGTCGAGGAATTGCGGTCCACTTCCGAGACGGTCTATCCGGTCGGACTGGTGGACTTTCTGGAGCGGCTGTTGACCGAGGGGCCGCCGGTCGCCCCGGTACGGCTCTGAGGGTGAGTGCGGTGGTCCACAATGGGTGGACGTGACAAGTTGAGGGGACGCCTGGATGAGTGCCGAAGATCTCGAAAAGTACGAGACCGAGATGGAGCTCAAGCTCTACCGGGAGTACCGGGACGTCGTCGGCCTGTTCAAGTACGTGATCGAGACCGAGCGACGGTTCTACCTCACCAATGACTACGAGCTGCAGGTGCACTCGGTACAGGGCGAGGTCTTCTTCGAGGTGTCGATGGCGGATGCGTGGGTCTGGGACATGTACCGGCCGGCCCGGTTCGTCCGCAAGGTCCGGGTGCTGACCTTCAAGGACGTGAACATCGAGGAACTCGCGAAGAGCGATCTGGAGCTGCCCTCGGACGAGTCCGGCTTCGGGAACTGACGTTGGACCGCCCGGTCCCCGGATGTCCAGGGGAATTTCGGATATTCCGGAATTCTCACTCCCGTGGGTGACAGGAGTTATCCACAGGCCCGGGTTTTCCACAGGAAATAACAACCCTCTGGTCCGCTTCCGGATCGCACGGCAGCCTCCCCGTCGGAGGTGGTCACCGTGCAGGACATCGAGCGCGCCACGCGCCAGCAGACCGCGAAGGCCCGGCGGGACGGGCAGCCACGCCGACGGGCGGCACGCGCCCCGGCGGGAGGCCCGCTCCCGCAGGCCGACCCGGGCTCCGTCGCGCCCGCATCCGCCCCGGCCGAGCCCGCCCCGCCCGTAACGGCCCTGCCCCCGCCCGGCGGGGCCGGACCGGGGAGGCTCAGCAACACCGGCCTCGGCCGCTACGGCGAACGCGTGGCCGCCCGTCGGCTCGCCGAGGAGGGGCTGCGCATCCTCGACCGCAACTGGCGGTGCGTGGAGGGCGAGCTGGACATCGTCGCCCTCGACGGCGACACGGTGGCGGTCTGCGAGGTCAAGACCCGCTCCGAGCGGAGCTTCCAGCAGCCCAGCGAGGCCATCGACCCCACCAAGGCGGACCGGCTGCGCCGCCTGGCCGAGCGCTGGATGTCCGAGCGCTGGCCCGGCCACTTCGCCCGGTTGGCGGGCCCCGAGTACCGGCCCGGCTCCACCGACCCGCCGTGGGCACCCGTTCCGCCGGGCGGCGTCCGGATCGACCTCGTCGCCGTCATCAACCGGGTCCGAGGCGCGGCCACGGTCGACCACCTGCGGGGGGTGGTCTAGATGGCCTTCGCCCGGACGTGTTCCGTGGCCCTGATCGGGGTCGACGGGGTGATTGTCGAGGTCCAGGCCGACCTGGAGCCCGGGGTGGCGGCGTTCACCCTGGTCGGCCTGCCCGACAAGGCGCTCTCCGAGGCCCGCGACCGGGTCCGCGCTGCGGTCGTGAACAGCGGCGAGGCCTGGCCGCAGCGCAAACTGACCGTCGGGCTGAGCCCGGCATCGGTGCCCAAGAGCGGCAGCGGCTTCGACCTCGCCGTCGCCTGCGCCGTACTGGCCGCGGCCGAACGGCTCGACCCCTCCGCGATCGCCGACCTGTTGCTCATCGGGGAGCTGGGCCTGGACGGGCGGGTGCGCCCGGTCCGCGGGGTGCTCCCGTCGGTGCTGGCGGCCGCCGACGCCGGCTACGAGCGGGTGGTGGTCGCCGATCAGACGGCCGCCGAGGCCGCGCTGGTCCCCGGAGTGAGCGTCATCGGCGTGCGCAGCCTGCGCCAGCTGATCGCCGTGCTCACCGGAGCCCCCGAGCCGGAGGAGCCCCCCGACCGGCTCGTCGGGCGCCCCGACCCGCTGATGGCTGGCCTCATGCTCCCCAGCGCCGGGGTGCGCGGCCTGCCCGACGAGGCGGCCGCCCGGATGGACCTCGCCGATGTGGCCGGACAGTACGAGGCCCGCCGGGCTCTGGAGATCGCCGCCGCCGGCGGCCACCACCTCTACCTCAAGGGCCCGCCGGGCGCGGGCAAGACAATGCTGGCGGAGCGGCTGCCGGCGCTGCTGCCGAGGCTGACCCAGAAGGAAGCGCTGGAGGTCACCGCGGTCCACTCCGTCGCGGGGCTGCTCCCCGCCGGTCGGCCGCTGATCGACCACGCGCCCTACTGCTCCCCGCACCACTCGACCACCATGCCCGCCATCGTCGGCGGCGGCAGCGGTCTGCCGAGACCGGGTGCGGTCTCGCTGGCCCACCGTGGGGTCCTGTTCCTCGACGAGGCGCCCGAGTTCCCCGTCCGGGTCCTGGACGCGCTGCGCCAACCGCTCGAAGCCGGCGAGGTGGTGATCGCGCGGTCCGCCGGATCGCTCCGACTGCCCGCCCGCTTCCTGCTCTGCCTGGCAGCCAACCCCTGTCCGTGCGGGCGCCACTCGCGGCGGGGCGAGGGGTGCGAGTGCACGCCTGCCATGGTCAGCCGCTACCAGGGCAGGCTGTCCGGCCCGCTGCTCGACCGGGTCGACCTCCAGGTCCAGGTCGCCCCGGTGACCAGGGCCGAGCTGATGCAGCGCGACACCTCGGCCGAGACCACCGAGGTCGTCGCCGCCCGGGTACTCGCGGCGCGGGAGCGCGCGGCGGCCCGGCTCGCGGGCACACCGTGGCGGACCAACGCCGAGGTCCCCGGACACGAGTTGCGCACCCGCTGGCAGCTGGCGCCGGGCGCGCTGAACGACGCCGCGCGCCAGCTGGAGCGGGGCCTGCTGACCGCCCGGGGCCTGGACCGGGTGTTGCGGGTCGCCTGGACCGTCGCCGACCTCGCCGGCCGTGGCCGCCCCGAACAGCGCGACATCCGGACGGCCCTCGTGCTGCGCACCGGCGTGGAGCAGGGGCTCCCACTGACGGAGCAGTTCTTCCGCAGTCCGAACCTCGCCGCCGACCGCCCCGACCACCCTGATCGGTCCGGCGACGGGGCGGTCGAGCGGCCCGAGGAAAGACCGGACGCCCGGGCCGGACGCCGCCCCACCCGCCCCCGGTCCGCCC
>NZ_LGDO01000087.1:0-17296 GCF_001279805.1 Streptomyces sp. XY431 | reverse complement strand
GGGTCCGCGGGGGGGTTTGCCCTTTCCGACCCCCGGGAGTTCTGCCCGGCCCATCGGCTGGGGCCCCTTTTGATTCTCATGGCGGGCCCGTGCGCCCTCGGTCGTACGGGCCCGCCGTCATGTCCGCCGCCGCGCCGGGGGCCTCGGGGGCCGGGGTCGGGGCACGGCCGCGGACCCGGCGGCGCGGTCGGATCCGGGCCGGTCGGAGGCGGTCGGGGGTGGTCCCGGGCGGGTGCGCGGAGTGGGCGGCGCGGCTCGCGGATTGCCCGATTGGGCTTGCACTCACCTACCCGGAGTGCTAATCATTGGCGTTAGCACTCACAGCTTGAGAGTGACAGCGGACCGGGTCGGTGAGGCCCCAGGGAGCGGTAGGGGAATGGACCCCCGCACACCAGGGCCGTCCGTCGCGGGCACCCCTTGGTCCGAGCAGTCGACCGTGTCCCGGAGGACCACTTCAGATGGCCAAGATCATCGCCTTTGATGAGGAAGCTCGCCGCGGCCTTGAGCGTGGCATGAACCAGCTTGCCGACGCAGTGAAGGTCACGCTCGGCCCCAAGGGCCGCAACGTCGTTCTGGAGAAGAAGTGGGGCGCCCCCACGATCACCAACGACGGTGTCTCCATCGCCAAGGAGATCGAGCTCGAGGACCCGTACGAGAAGATCGGCGCGGAGCTCGTCAAGGAGGTCGCCAAGAAGACCGACGACGTCGCGGGTGACGGCACCACCACCGCCACCGTGCTGGCCCAGGCGCTCGTTCGCGAGGGTCTGCGCAACGTCGCCGCCGGCGCCAACCCGATGGCCCTGAAGCGCGGCATCGAGAAGGCCGTCGCCGCCGTCTCCGACCAGCTCCTGGCCCAGGCCAAGGACGTGGAGACCAAGGAGCAGATCGCCTCCACCGCCTCCATCTCGGCCGCCGACACCCAGATCGGCGAGCTCATCGCCGAGGCCATGGACAAGGTCGGCAAGGAAGGCGTCATCACCGTCGAGGAGAGCAACACCTTCGGTCTCGAGCTCGAGCTCACCGAGGGCATGCGCTTCGACAAGGGCTACATCTCGGCCTACTTCGCCACCGACCTGGAGCGTATGGAGACCTCGTTCGAGGACCCCTACATCCTGATCGCCAACTCCAAGATCGGCTCGGTCAAGGACCTGCTGCCGCTGCTGGAGAAGGTCATGCAGAGCGGCAAGCCGCTCGTCATCATCGCCGAGGACGTCGAGGGCGAGGCCCTGTCGACCCTGGTCGTGAACAAGATCCGCGGCACCTTCAAGTCCGTCGCCGTCAAGGCCCCGGGCTTCGGCGACCGCCGCAAGGCCATGCTCCAGGACATCGCCATCCTCACCGGTGGCACCGTGATCTCCGAGGAGGTCGGCCTGAAGCTGGAGAACGCCGGCGTCGACCTGCTGGGCAGCGCCCGCAAGGTGGTCATCACCAAGGACGAGACCACCATCGTCGACGGTGGCGGTGACAGCGAGCAGGTCGCCGGCCGGGTGAACCAGATCCGCGCCGAGATCGAGAACAGCGACTCGGACTACGACCGCGAGAAGCTCCAGGAGCGCCTCGCCAAGCTGGCCGGCGGCGTGGCCGTCATCAAGGCCGGCGCGGCCACCGAGGTGGAGCTCAAGGAGCGCAAGCACCGCATCGAGGACGCCGTCCGCAACGCGAAGGCCGCCGTCGAGGAGGGCATCGTCGCCGGTGGTGGCGTCGCGCTGCTGCAGGCCTCGGTCGCCTTCGACAAGCTGGAGCTGGAGGGCGACGAGGCCACCGGTGCCAACATCGTCAAGGTCGCGCTGGAGGCCCCGATCAAGCAGATCGCGACCAACGCCGGCCTCGAGGGTGGCGTCGTGGTGGAGAAGGTGCGCAACCTCCCCGCCGGTCACGGTCTGAACGCCGCCACCAACGAGTACGTCGACCTGGTCGCCGCGGGCATCATCGACCCGGCCAAGGTCACCCGCTCCGCGCTGCAGAACGCCGCCTCCATCGCGGCGCTGTTCCTCACCACCGAGGCCGTCATCGCCGACAAGCCGGAGAAGGCCTCCGCGGCCGCCGGCGGCGGCATGCCGGGCGGTGACATGGACTTCTGATCCTGATCGTTTCGATCGGATCGGCAGGTCTTTCGTCCGCGAGGGCGGTTCCCCGACGGGGAGCCGCCCTCGCGGCGTTCTACGGGGCCGCTGCCCGGGGCGGTTTTCGGGAGTCGCTGCCCCGGGGTCGGTCCCCGGGGCGGGGGGTTGGTGGATTCCCGGGTTTCCGGGCGTTCTTGGGAGACTGGACGGATGGCTACGACAGACGACATCGAGACGGCGCTGCACACCGCGCGGGCGCTGATCCTGGCCGACCTGACCGCGCGGGACGCCGCCGACCCCGCCGTGGTGTCCCTGGTGGAGCAGGCCGTGACGCACCGGCGCTGGTGGCTGGAGCAGTGGCCGGACGGCGTCGAGTACGTGCTCGGCCTGGTCGCCCAGGACGTCCAGGACGCCCTGCTGGAGAGCCACGGCCGCTGGCCGCTGTGCGCGGACTGCGCGGCCGACGGCGACCCGCACGCGCTGGGCGTGGAACCGGAGCTGGGGCCGGAGCCGCACTGGGTCTGCGGCAAGCGCGGCGCCGTCGTGGCGGCGGTGGGCGGACTGTAGCCGCCGGCCCTCCCTCCTCCGTACCGCCGTCGCACCTCCGGGTGCGGCGGCGATTTTTTTGCGCCGATGGACCCGCTGGACTGTATATGCAGTCCACCGACATATATAGTCCGTCCGAGTCCTTCTTTTCGGCAATGAGTGGGGAGAACCATGTCCCAGCCCGATCCGGCCCGTCCGGTCCTCGAACTGCGCGCTGTCACCCGGACCCACGGGCACGGCGAGGCCGAGGTGCATGCCCTGCGCGGCGTCGACCTGGCCGTGCGCCCAGGCGAGTTCGTCGCCGTCATGGGGCCCTCCGGCTCCGGCAAGTCCACCCTGCTCACCCTGGCCGGCGGCCTCGACCGGCCCAGCGGCGGACAGGTGCTGGTCGAGGGCGTCGAACTGAGCGGGCTGAACCGGACCCGGCTGGCCGCCGTGCGCCGCCGCTCGGTCGGCTACGTCTTCCAGGACTACAACCTCGTCCCGGCGCTGACCGCGGCCGAGAACGTCGCCCTGCCCCGCGAACTCGACGGGGTGTCCGGCCGGACCGCCCGCCGGGAGGCCCTGGCCGCCCTGCGCGAGATGGGCATCCCCGAGCTGGCCGAGCGCTTCCCCGAGCAGCTCTCCGGCGGCCAGCAGCAGCGCGTCGCGATCGCCCGGGCCCTGGTCGGCGACCGCCGGCTGGTCCTGGCCGACGAGCCCACCGGCGCGCTCGACTCCGCCACCGGCGAGTCCGTGCTGGCCGTGCTGCGGGCCCGCTGCGACGCCGGCGCCGCGGCCATGATGGTCACCCACGACCCCCGCCACGCCGTCTGGGCCGACCGCGTGGTCGTCCTGAACGACGGCGCCGTCGTCGACGGCGGCGTCGGGCAGGCCGCGCACCCGCTGCTCACCGGTGGGAACGGGGGCCGGCGATGAAGCTCTCCGCCCTGCGCGTCGCGCTTCGCATCGCCCGCCGCGACGCCCTCAAGGCCAAGGGCCGCAGCGCCCTGGTGATCGCCATGGTCGCGCTGCCGGTGCTCGGTGTCACCGGCGCCGACATCGTCCACCAGAGCGGTTCGCTCACCCCCGCCGAGCGGGTCGAGCGGCTGATGGGCGGGGCGGACGCGCTGGTCTCCGCCCACCACCCGGGCCGCTCCGTCGAGCAGGCACCCTTCGCCGAGGACGGCGTCCTGGTGCTGCCGGAGGCCCGGAGCGACCCGGCCGCCGCCCCCGCGGCCGCCGCGGCCGCGAACTCGGCCGAGCTGCTGGGCGGGCTGCTGCCCTCCGCCTCGGTGTTGCTGCCGGTCACGCCCGGGCCCGAGGTCAGCGCCTCGACCCGGGAGGGCCTGTTCACCACCTCCACCGCCGAGGCCGATCTGACCGATCCGGTCTGGTCGGGACGGCTCGACCTGGTCGAGGGCCGGGCGCCCGCCGCGCGCAACGAGGCGGCCGTCACCCGGGCCTTCCTCGACGAGGCCGGACTGCGGCTCGGTGACTCCACCACGGTCAAGGGACTGGAGCAGACCCCGTTCCTGCTGACCGGTGTGGTCGAGCACCCCGGTGAGCTGAAGAAGGTGGAGCTGGTCGCCCGTCCCGGCCAGGTGATCTCCCCGCTGGCCGCGGCGGCCGCCGCCGCGCCGGACGCCCCGGGCGGACCGATCGCCGCGGGCCGGGACGACGGCGTCCGCACCGAGCGCTGGCTGGTCCGGCTGCCCGCCGGCGCCGGGCTCGACTGGACCGCCGTCCAGAAGCTCAACCGGTACGGCTTCACCGTGACCTCGCGGGCGGTCGCCCTCGACCCGCCGCCGACCGCCGCCGTCCCCTACAACGCCAGCCGGTGGAGCGCCCCCGACAGCGAGGCCGACACGCGGAAGGTCGTTCTGGTCACCGTGGTCGGCATGGCGCTGCTGGAGGTCACCCTGCTGGCCGGCCCGGCCTTCGCGGTCGGCGCCCGGCGCTCCCGGCGGCAGCTGGCCCTCGTCGGCGCCGCCGGCGGCCACCGGGGCCACATCCGCGCCATCGTGCTCGGCGGCGGACTGGTGCTCGGACTGGCCGGAGCCGCCCTCGGGGTGGTGCTCGGCACCGGCCTGGTCGCCGCGCTGCGGCCCTGGCTGGAAGGGGCGGGCGGCAGCCGCTTCGGACACTTCGCGATCGCACCGCTCGACCTGCTGGCGATCGCCGCCGTGGGAGTGCTGACCGCGCTCGCCGCCGCCGTGCTGCCCGCCGTGCAGGCGGCCCGCCGGGACGTGGTGGCCGGCCTCACCGGCCGCGACACCGTCAACACGCCCAGCCGTCTGCTGCCGGTCGTCGGCCTGCTGCTGGTCGGCGCCGGTACGGCGCTGGCGCTGTACGGCGCCGGGACCTACCAGAGCGGTACCGCGCCGCTGATCGGCGGGCTCAACAAGCGGGCGCTCTCGGTGCTCGCCGGTGCGGCCACCGCCGAGGTCGGCATCCTGTTCTTCACCCCGATGCTGATCGCCCTCTTCGGCCGGCTCGCCGGCCGGCTGCCGCTCGGCCCCCGGCTGGCGCTGCGCGACTCGGCCCGCCACCGCGGCCGGACCGCGCCGGCCGTGGCCGCCGTGATGGCCGCCGTCGCCGGAGCCGTCGCCGTCGGCGTCTACAGCACCGGCACCGAGGCCCAGGAGCGGGCCTCCTACCGGCCGGCGGCCCCGCTGGGCGCCGTCGTGCTCGACGCCCCCGCGGCTCCGGGCAGCCCGGAGACGGTCCGGCTGCGCCGCGCCGTCGAGCAGGCGCTGCCGAACCTGGGCACCCGCGCCGACGTCCAGGACGTGACCTACGTGTTCTGCGACAACTGCTCCAGCACGGTGCAGGCCAAGGGCGCCGGGGTGCGCCTGGAGTACGGCAACGCCGGGAGCCGGGTGCTGTCCGGCGACACGACGGTCCTGCACAACCTGTTCGGCGTGCGCGACCGGGCGGCCGAGGAAGCCCTGGCCGCGGGCCGGGCGGTGGTCTTCGACCGCGCCTTCGTGAACGACGGCCGGGCGACGCTGACGATGCAGGGCGCCGCCGGCGGACCGGTCCTGCCCGGACAGGTGCCGGGGACGGAGCGGATCGAGGTCCCCGTCGAGGCGGTCCTGGTGGAGAACCCCGACGCGGCCCGGTACGGAGCGGTGCTGATGGGCCCGGAGGCGGTGCGCAAGGCCGGACTCACGCCCAGGCCCAACGGATCGGTGTGGCGTCCCGAGGTCGCGCCCGACCGCAAGGCGCAGCAGCGCGCCGAGGCGGCCGTGGCCCAGCTCGCCCCGCACGCCCAGCTGGCGGTGGAGCGCGGCTACCAGTCGAAGGGGGACATGAACACCCTCGCGCTCGGCGGGTTCGCCGTGGTGGTGGTGCTCGGCGCCGCGGCCGTGGCCACCGGGCTGGCCGCCGCCGACTCGCGCAACGACCGGGCCACGCTGGCCGCGGTGGGTGCGCCGCCGCGGATGAACCGGATCCAGGCCGGGCTGCAGTGCACGCTGATCGCGGGCATCGGCGCGGTGCTGGGCACGGTGAGCGGATTCGTGCCCGCGCTGGGGCTGCTGCGGTCGCACGCGTCCGGGCAGATCGGCGCGCCGGCCGTGCCGTTCGCCGCGCCCTGGGGGCTCCTGCTGCTGATCACGGTGGTGCTGCCGGTGGTGGCCGGGCTGGGGGCGGCCGCCTTCAGCCGGGGCCGGCTGCCGCTGGCGCGGCGGGCGGGCTGACAGCGGGCGTCCGGGCCGTACGGTCGTGCGGCGGGCCCGCACCGGTGGTCGGCCACCGGTGCGGGCCCGCGGGCGCTGTCAGCCGGATCCGGCCGGTGCCTCAGGGCCGGCGAGCTCGGTGAGTTCCGGTCGTTCCGTGTGCTCGGTGAGGTCGGTGAGGTCGGTGAGGTCGGTGAGTTCCGTGTGCTCGGTCAGCTCGGTCAGCTCGGTGAGTTCGGCGAGCTCGGCGGCGAGGTTGGCCCGGGCGGGGCCGTCGAAGCGCCGGTGCGCGGTGGTCGTGCGGTAGAGCGCGGGCAGCGCGAGCAACTGGCGCAGCACCGCCGCCCGCCCGGCGCGGAAGTCCGGCTCGGGCACGAAGGCGTACTCCTCCCGGACGGCCGCCGCGTACGCCGCGTAGGCCTCCGGTCCGCCGCCGAGCACCGCGAGGTCGGCGTCGCACAGCACCTCGCCGTCGCGGTCGCCGGGCTCGGGGTGGTGGGTGACGGTGAGCCGGACCAGCCGGGCGACCTCCGCGACCCGGGCCGCCGGGAGCCCGCTCCCGTCGAGCGCCCGGACGGCCAGGGCGGCGCTGCGCTCCTCGTTCTCGGAGCGGTCCGGCCGGTAGACGGCGTCGTGGAACCAGGCGGCCAGCCGGACGGCGTCCGGGTCGTCGGCGTGCTCGGCGAGCGTGTCGACATGGCCCAGCACCGCGCGCAGGTGGTCGACGGTGTGGTACCGGCGCTGTGGCTCGGACCAGCGGCGCAGCAGCTCCCGCCCGGCCGGTTCGGGATCGGTGGCCGAGCCGCAGCGGCGCAGCAGGGCGGTCCAGGCGGCGAGGAGGTCCTCGGTGGCGGGGGCATCGGCTTCCGGCATGGCGCCATTCTGCTGGGTCGGGCCGGACCACCCAAAGATTCCGCTGGACATGATATGTCGACGAAAGGTATATGTAGCTCCATGACTGAACGGGCGATGCAAGAGCCGACGCTGCTCCTGCTCACCGCGCTGGCCGATGCCCCGCGGCACGGCTACGCGCTGATCCAGGAGATCGCCGCGATCTCGGACGGCCGGGTGAAGATGCGCACCGGCACCCTGTACGGCGCGCTTGACCGGTTGCTGCAGCAGGGGCTGATCGAGGTCGCGGCCGAGGAGATCGTCGACGGCCGGGCCCGGCGCACCTACGCCCTCACCGAGGGCGGGCGTGGCGCGCTGACCACCGAGGCGGAGCGGCTGAGCGCCGTCGCCGAGGAGGCCCAGCGGCGGCTGGCAGCCATCCGCGAGCCGTCCGCCCGACCGACCGCCGCCCGCCCCGTGGCCGGCGGCGGAAAACTCGCGTTCTTCAAGGTCAGGGGGTCATTCGCATGACGATCCAGTTCTTCCCGGGGACGGCGGACCCGGTGGCGTTCCGGGCCGCGCTCCGGCTCTACCCGGCCCGCTACCGGCGGGAGCGCGGCGACGAGCTGTCCGCCGTCTTCGCCGACTCCACGGCCGAGGGCGGCAAGCTCGCCACCGCGCGCGAGGCGCTCGACCTCGGGGTGTACGGGCTGCGGATGCGCACCGGTCTGACCGCCTCCTCCACCGCCGGGCGGCTGCTCGCGCTGGCGGCGCCGCTGGTCGCCGGTGCGGTCGCGGGGCTGGGGCTGACCCGGGTCCTGCACGACGCGACCGGCCGGGCCCCGGACTGGATGTGGGAAATGCCGGACCGGGCGGCGCAGGTCCCCTTCCACGCCTGGTACTACGGCGCGCTGCTGGTGCCGCTGCTGCTGGTCGGCGCGGTGCTGACCGGCCGGTGGCGGCTCGCCCGGACGGCGGCCGCCGCCCTGGCGGCCGTGGGGGCGTTGGGGGTGGCGCTGGCGGTCCTGGTCCAGCCCGACTTCTGGCTGATGTTCAACAAGTCCTGCGAGGCGACCCCGCAGCTGTTCGCCGGACTGCTGTTCGCGCTCGCGCCCCAGGAACTGCTGCAGCGGCGGCCGACCTGGAGCGACCGGGCGATGGTGCTGGCCGCGGCTGCGGGCGGCGGGCTGGTCCTGGTGGCGGAGGACTTCTACAGCTCCTGGGTGCTGATGGACGGAAAGGCGGGCGCGGCGTTGGCGGTCGTTCCGCTGCTGACGCTGCTCTTCGTGGCGCGCGACCGGCTGGTCCCGGCCGCGATGGGCCTGGCGGTGCTGCCGCTGACCCTGATGTTCAGCCTGTTCCGGATCTGGCAGTCGATCGGCGGGGTCTGGCGGCTGCTGCCGGTGGTGGGCCTGGTCCTGGTGGCGACGATGGTGGCCGCTGGGCTGCTGCACCGCGATACCGGGGCGGGAGGTCGCCGGAGCCTCGCCTGAGCGGGGACGGCCGGGGCCTCGTCGCTCCGAACGGCCGGACGACCGGGTTGTGGGCCCGGAACGTCCGGCCGTTCCGCGTTTTCCGGGGCGTGCCGTTCGGCGCTGTCCGGGGCGTGCGCGTTGTCCGGCCAAGTGGCCGCACGGGGCTCGCCGGGGCCGGGGCGATGTGGCACTCTGTCTAATATGTCTAGACCAATTTTCGAAGTCATCGCGCTGACGCCCCAGGATGCCCAGGCCGCCGAGTCGGGCGGCGCCGACCGGCTCGAACTGGTCACCGACATGGCCGCCGACGGCCTCACCCCCGGGGTGGAGGACTTCGCCAAGATCCGTGCCGCCGTCGACCTCCCGCTGCGGGTGATGCTCCGGATCCGGGACGGCTTCGCCCCCGGCGACCTGGACGCGCTGCGCGACCGCGCCGCCGCGCTCCGGGCCGAGGGCGCCGACGAGTTCGTCCTCGGCTTCCTCGACGCCGACGGCGCGGTCGACCTGGCCGCGACCGAGGCCGTCGCCGAGGCGATCGCCGGCTGCCGCTGGACCTTCCACCGGGCGATCGACCACAGCGCCGACCGGGCCGCCGTCCGGGCCGCCGTCGGCGCGCTGCCCGGGCTGGACACCTTCCTCACCTCCGGCGCGGCCGGCGGCGTGGACGCGGGGCTCGACGTCCTGCTCGCCGAGCTGGCCCGGGCCGGGGAGCCCGGCTACACCCAGCGGATCCTCATCGGCGGCGGTCTGCGGGCCGAGCACCTGCCGGGGCTGCGCGGGGCGGGCTTCGACGCCTTCCACGTCGGCGGCGCGGTGCGGGTCGACGGCTGGCAGTCGCCGGTGGACGTCGCCAAGGTCGCCGAGTGGCGGGCGCTGATCGACGGCTGAGCAGTGGCCCTACGACGGCGGGCGACGGCTGAGCGGTGGCCTTCCGACGGCTCAGCGGCAGCTCCACGACGGCGGGCGGCGACACCGGAACCGGTGCCGCTGCCCGCCGTCGCCCGTCGGGGTCAGCCCAGCTGCGCCGGCAGCGGCTCGGCGTGCAGCACCTCCAGGCCGGAGACCGCACGGGTCAGCGCCACGTACAGCCGCCGCAGCCCGGTCCGCTCGTCCGGCTCGCCCGCGACCACCGCGGCCGGCTCGTCCAGCACCACGTAGTCGTACTCCAGACCCTTCGCCAGCGAGGCCGGGACCAGGGTCAGCCGGGCCTCCGCGCTGGTCTCGGCGCCCGGGGCGAGGTGCGGCAGCCCGGCCGCCGTCAGCGCCTCGGCCAGCAGCGGCACCCGCGCGTCGGCGGCGATCAGACCGGTCGAGCCCTCCTGGCCGAGCGCCCGCCGGCAGGCCTCGACCACGGCGTCGGTCCGCTCCTCCGGTTCGACCCGGCGGACCGTCAGCGAGCCCGGGGCCGTACGGACCGAACCGGCCGGCGCCAGACCGGGGGCGATCGACGGCAGCAGCCGGGAGGCGTACGCGATGACCTCCTCCGGCACCCGGAAGCCCTTGGTCAGCTCCTCGATGTGCGCGGCCGGCTTGCCCAGGTGGTGCAGCGCCTCCGGCCAACTCGCCGTGGCCCAGGGGGTGGTGCCCTGGGCGAGGTCGCCGAGCACGGTCGCCGAGCCGGTGCTGCAGCGCCGGCCGACCGCGCGGTACTGCATCGGGGAGAGGTCCTGCGCCTCGTCCAGCACCACGTGCCCGAGCGAGGCGGTGCGCCGCACCAGGTCCATCGCCTCGTCGACCAGCACGGCGTCGGCGGCGGTCCAGCGGGCGGTCCGCACCGAGCGGCCCGGCTTGGGCCACAGCACCGCGGCCTGCTCCTCGGCGGTCAGCACGCCCTCCGCGCACCCGGCCAGGAACTCCGGGTCGGACAGCAGCCGCAGCACCAGCTTGGCCGGGTCGACCGCGGGCCAGCACTGCTTGACCGTCGCCTTCACGGCGGCGTTGCGCGCCACCGCGTCCTGCACCCGGTCGTCCGGAGCCTCGCCGGACTGCTCCATCTTCAGCAGCACGGCGTGCGCGATCCGCTGCGGCAGCGCCTCCGCGGCCGCGCCGTAGCGGGTCTCCCGGCCCTTCAACTCCTCGATGATCTCCGTCAGTTCGTGGACCGGAACGCGCCAGCGGCGGGAGCCGCGGACCACCACGCAGGGCTCGGTGGGCAGCGCGATGCCGGAGCGCACCGCCCGCCGCAGCACCTCGGCCATCCGGGCGTCGCCCTTCAGCCGGGCCGCCTCGGCGGAGTCCTCGCCGCGCACCTCGACATGCCCGACCAGCTGCTGCACGGTCGCCTGGGCGACGTCCAGCTCGCCGAGCGCGGGCAGCACCTGCTCGATGTAGGAGAGGAAGGCGTTGTTCGGACCGATCACCAGGGTGCCGGTGCGGGCCAGCCGCTCCCGGTGCGCGTACAGCAGGTACGCCACCCGGTGCAGGCCGACGGCGGTCTTCCCGGTGCCGGGCGCGCCCTGCACGCAGAGGGTGCCGGAGACGTCGGCGCGGACGATCTCGTCCTGCTCCGGCTGGATGGTGGCCACGATGTCGCGCATCGGGCCGACGCGCGGCTTCTCGATCTCGGCGGCCAGCAGGGCGGAGGCGGTGTCGCCCTCGGCCGGATCGCTGAGGTGCTCGTCCTCGTACGCGGTCAGCTCGCCGCCGGTGTAGCCGAAGCGGCGGCGGCGCTCGACGTCCAGCGGGGCGGTGCGGCTGGCCCGGTAGAACGGCTGCGAGACCGGCGCGCGCCAGTCGATCACCATCGGGTCGCCGTTGGCGTCGTGCACGTGCCGGCGCCCGATGTAGAAGCTGTCGCCGCCGGAGCCCTCGCTCAGGGCCTCGCCGATCGCGTGCAGGTAGTCGAGGCGGCCGAAGAACAGCGGGGTGTGGGAGAGGTCGGCCAGGGCGGCGATCCGGGCCTCGATCTGCTTCTGCAGCACGACGGCGGTGACCCAGGTGCCGGTCACGTCGCGGATGTCCAGGGACTGGACGTCCTCGCGCATCGCGCGCAGGGCGGACCTGGACGCGGCCAGGTGGTCCCGCTCGCGCTGCAGGGGGTCGGTGGTGGGGGTGGCGGGCACAGCGAACCTTCCCGGCTGCCCCCGGGGACCGGGCGCAGCGGATCGTAGGAGCTCACAGTGGATACAGCCGACCGGTTGCCGTGCGGTCGGCACCTCCCCCGGCTGCCCGCGCGACTACAGCGGGTACCACGGTTCGGGAGGGGGCAGACGGACTACCCTAGCCGCGTCGGCCTCGGGGATCCAGCCCTGACGGACTCGGGGCCTCCGTACTCCGCGAGGACGACCTCCGTCCCACCGGGTACGGCCTTTGGGGTGATGGCGGCGGCCGTTCGGGTGCCTACCGTGGAATGCATGAGCACATCGCAGCACCGCACCCGCACCGCCCCGTCCGGCGCCACCGCCACCACCGGCCGCCGCCGCAACCCCCTCGCCACCACCGTCCGCAACGTCGGCATCGCCCTGGACACCGCCGCGCGCGTGATCCTCCTCGGCCGCGACGGCGTCCGCTACTGAGCCCCCGGCCCCGACCGCTCCCTCCGCGTGCCGGGCCCCGCGCCGCCCGCTACAGCACGTCGTCCGCGTCGATGATGCGGTAGGCGTAGCCCTGTTCGGCGAGGAAGCGCTGGCGGTGGGCCGCGAAGTCCTGGTCGACGGTGTCCCGGGCGACCACGGAGTAGAAGTGGGCGGAGTGGCCGTCCGCCTTGGGGCGCAGGACCCGGCCCAGGCGCTGGGCCTCCTCCTGCCGGGAGCCGAAGGTCCCGGAGACCTGGATGGCGACGGTCGCCTCCGGCAGGTCGATCGAGAAGTTGGCCACCTTGGAGACGACGAGGACGCCGATCTCCTTGTTGCGGAAGGCCTCGAACAGCTTCTCGCGCTGGGCGTTGCTGGTCTCGCCCTTGATCACCGGGGCGTCCAGGACCTCGCCGAGCTCGTCCAGCTGGTCGATGTACTGGCCGATGATCAGCGTCTGGTCCTTCTCGTGCTTCTTGACCAGCGCCTCCACCACCCGGCGCTTGGTCGCCGTGGTGGCGCAGAACCGGTAGCGCTCCTCCGGCTCGGCGGTGGCGTAGGCGAGCCGCTCGGAGTCGGTCAGGGTGACCCTGACCTCGCAGCAGTCGGCGGGCGCGATGTAGCCCTGGGCCTCGATCTCCTTCCACGGCGCGTCGAAGCGCTTCGGGCCGATGAGGCTGAACACGTCGCCCTCGCGGCCGTCCTCGCGCACCAGGGTGGCGGTCAGGCCGAGCCGGCGGCGGGCCTGGAGGTCGGCGGTGAACTTGAACACCGGGGCCGGCAGCAGGTGGACCTCGTCGTAGACGACCAGGCCCCAGTTGCGCGCGTCGAACAGCTCCAGGTGGGCGTAGACGCCCTTCCGCTTGGTGGTCATCACCTGATAGGTCGCGATGGTGACCGGGCGGATCTCCTTCCTGGTGCCGCTGTACTCGCCGATCTCGTCCTCGGTCAGTGAGGTCCGCTTGACCAGCTCGTGCTTCCACTGGCGGGCCGAGACGGTGTTGGTGACCAGGATCAGCGTGGTCGACTTGGCGTGCGCCATCGCCGCCGCGCCGACCAGGGTCTTGCCGGCGCCGCAGGGCAGCACGACCACGCCCGAGCCGCCGTGCCAGAACCCCTCGACCGCCTGCGCCTGGTAGGGGCGCAGGCTCCAGCCGTCCTCGGCCAGCTCGATCGGGTGCGCCTCGCCGTCCACGTAGCCGGCGAAGTCCTCGGCGGGCCAGCCGAGCTTGAGCAGCACCTGCTTGATCTGGCCGCGCTCGGAGGGGTGCACGACCACGGTGTCCGGGTCGACCCGGTCGCCGACCAGCGGCACGATCTTCTTGGAGCGCAGCACCTCCTCCAGCACCGGGCGGTCGGTGGTGCTCAGCACCAGGCCGTGGGTGGGGTGCTTGGTCAGCCGCAGCCGCCCGTACCTGGCCATCGTGTCGGCCACGTCGACCAGCAGCGCGTGCGGCACCGGGTAGCGGGAGTACGTCACCAGGGCGTCGACGACCTGCTCGGCGTCATGGCCCGCGGCCCGCGCGTTCCACAGCCCGAGCGGCGTCACCCGGTACGTGTGCACGTGCTCCGGCGCCCGCTCCAGCTCGGCGAACGGCGCAATGGCCCGCCGGCATTCGGCGGCCTTGGGGTGGTCGATCTCCAGGAGAAGAGTTTTGTCGCTCTGGACGATGAGCGGTCCGTCGTTCACGCGGGGAAGCCCTCCACTGGCTGACAGGTCTGTCGGGTCCTGCGGCACGCCGACCCTCCAGTGTCGCGCATCCGGCCGGGTGGACGGGACCGCCCCCGGCGAGCGGCTACTTCCACTCGTAGTACGTGCCGGTGGACTTGCCGTCCGGGGCGACCTCGTACTCGAAGAGGCCGACGACGTGGTTGAGGCGGTCGAGCTGCGGTGAGGCGGTGGAGAAGAAGAGGGAGCCGCGCCAGCTGGTGCCGCCGCCCTCGGTGAAGCGGCCGAGCGCGATGCCGTGCCAGGTGACGCTCTGGCCGTCGGCCGTCATGTCGACGCCCTGGCCCTCGCCGCGCAGACCGCCGTCGGCACGCACCTCGGACTCGTAGGTGCCGAAGCCGTTGACCGCGGTGCCGTAGTAGCTGCCCTTGGACTCGAACGAGACCTCGACCACCACGTGGCCGTCCCCGGCGTCGAGGACGCGGCGGCCGGTGTCCCGGTTCTCGGTCCGGCCGATGAGATCGCCGAGCATGATGACTCCTTTCGTCACCCCCGTGATTCCGGACTACGCCGGTGGAGGCAGGGCGTCAACCGGTGGCACGGGCCGTGCGGCCGGGGACGCGGGGGGTGACCGTGGCGGGAGTGGCTCGTTGATCCCTGCATGAACAAGTCGAAGCGTGTTCTCACCGCTCTCGCCCTGGCCGGTACGGCCTTCGCCGCCACCGCCTCCTCGGCCGGCTCCGCGCACGCGGTCGCCGGTGTCGGCGAGGGGCCCGGCGGGCTGCTGGCGGCGCCCGGGTTCCTGCTCGCGGACCTGGCCGGGGCCAACTCCGTGATGCCGGTCGGGCAGGGCGACCTCGCGGCCATGGCGGACAAGGCGATGAAGCAGAAGCAGGCCGAGCAGGAGGCCCAGCAGCAGGGCCACTGAGCCCGGAGGGTCACTCGTCGAGTTCGGCGACCCCGGTGATCCGGTGCAGCGCGAAGGTGCGCAGCTCGCCGTCGTGGTGGTCGAAGGCGGTCACATAGCCGCCCTCGACCTTCACCGGGTCGATGATCCGCTGGCTGGCGAGGCCCTCCGCGTTGAGGTAGCCGATCCACATCCGCTCGCCGAGCAGGACCGCCGTCTGCAGGGTCGCCAGGGTCTCGGCGGCGGCGGTGCGCGGCAGTCGGCGCCCGGACGCGGCGGCGGGCTCCCGGCGGACGGCGGTGGCGGCCCGGTCACCGGCCCGGATCGCCTTCACGGCGGCGGCGAGCAGGGTGTCGTCCGGGGCCGGCGGGCCGTCCGGGACGGGCACCGGCGCCGCCCGGGGCGGGGTGCGGTGGCTGTCGGGGCGGGTGATCAGCACATCGCCCTCGGCGGACTCGGCGGCCGGCGCGTACCCCATCGAGCGCAGCGTGCCGAGCAGGACGTCCGGCGCGGCCTGGGCGGCCAGCACGGTCGGCGCGAGCAGCCGCAGCCGCAGGTCGGCGGAGCGGCGGTCGGCCAGGATCTCGTTCAGCAGGGACGGGTCGTCGCAGCGCAGGTAGGACGAGGCGGCGCCGACCCGCAGCAGGCCGTGCCGGCGGGCCACGTCGTCGATCAGGTAGCCGAGCGGCTGCGGGAGCGGCGTGCGGGAGTGCTGGTCCAGGAAGGCCCGCAGGTCGGCGGCGCTGCGCCCGGCGTCGAGGGCGCGCCGGACCGACTCCGGGGTGAAGCGGTAGACGGTCGCGCCGCCCTTGGACTCGATGTCGGCGCAGAGCGCGAGCGCCTGGGCGAGCGGGGTGAGCAGCGGGCCGGGCGCGATCGCGGTGAGGTCCGGCTGGAGGATCACGTGGTCCAGCGGCTGCGGCAGCAGCGGGGCGAGCACGGTGGCGGGGTCGGCCTCGGCGGTGAGCAGCGCGCGGGCGGGGGCGGCGAGGGCGCCGCGGCCGGTGATGCCGAGGAGTTCGGCCTCGGCCAGGGTCCAGTCGACCAGGTGTTCGCGCAGGTCGCGGCCGTCGGGGTCGGTCTGCCCGCCGCGCAGCGGGCGCTGCCAGCGCAGGGTGGGCACGAGATCGGCGGAGGTGGCCGCGGTGCCGGGCGGGAGTTCGGCGAGCAGGGCGAGGGCGGCGCGGCGGACGGACGGGGCGAGGGTGCGGTCCAGTTCGGGGCCGAGCGCGGCGCGCTGCTTGCCCTTGCCGTCGGCGGTGCCGGCCAGGGCCGGGACGCGGGTCGCGGCGAGCCAGGCGCGGGCGAGCACGGTCCAGCGTCCGGCGGTGTCCAGGCGCAGCCACTCGTCGTACCCGGGCGTCGGCGCCCAGTGCTCGTCGACCTCGCCGTCCGGGGCCAACAATCCCGAGGTGTAGGCGAGTTCGAGCCAGAACGCGGCGATCTGCTCGCTGCTCTCCAGGGCCTGGGCGGTGCGCTTGAGATCGCGTACCCCGAGGCCGCCGGCGCGCAGGGTGGGCGGCGGGGTGAGGCCCCAGAGCTCCAGCAGCTCCTCGACGGTCCGGACGGCGGTGTGCGCCTGCCCGGCGGCTGCGCCGTCCACCGTCCCGGGATCGCGCGGCGCGGCGGTGGGCGCGGGTTCGGGCTGGAGCGGTTCGACGGTGCGGTGCGAGCGTCCGCCGCGCAGGTGCAGGGCGAGTTCGCGGGGCAGGACGACGCTGCCCGGGCTGGTGGGCAGCAGCAGGCCCCGGGCCAGCAGCCATTCGACCGGGCTCTGGGCGTCCTGCGCGGTGACCGGGCGGGTGGCGTCCGGGACGGTGCCGGTGGGCGGTCCCCAGACCAGCCGGTCGAGCAGTCGCAGCGCGGCCTCGGGGGCGGTGGCGAGCAGGGCCTCGCAGCGGGCCCGGTCGCCGAGCAGGGTGGTGAACGCGGCGACGGCGGTGACCGGGTCGGGCGTCGCGGGCTGCCCGGCGGAGGCCAGCAGTTGCTGGAGCCGGGCGGGCGACATGCCGGTGCTCGCCTCGGCGAAGGTCGGGCCGAGGCCGGTGCGGCCGGGGTTGGCGGCGGTCGGGGCGAGCGCCTCGCGGGCGGCGATGACCAGGCGCAGACCGTTGTCGGGACCCCAGAGCAGGGCCCGGTCGCGCAGGGTGGCCAGGGCGCGGGGCAGCGCGGCGGCGACGGCGGCGCGGTCGGCGGCGCTCAGCGGGGTGGCCTCGGGGTGCGGCTTCACCTTGGCCGGTCCGGCCAGCAGGGTGCGCACGGCGGCCGGCGAGGAGGCGTCGGGGAGCGCGGCCAGGGCCTCGGCGGTCTGCAGGGTGAAGCGGTCCAGGCGCTCCAGCGCGCGCAGGGCGGAGGCGCGGGAGGAGAGCCGGGCGGTGAGCTGGGTGAGGTCGCCGGGCACGGGGTTGAGCAGGTCGGGGCGGGACCGGAGCAGGGCGACGAGGTCGTCGTCGGGCCGGGCGCGCAGCTCCTCGGCGAGGGTGCGGGCGCCCGCGAGGGACTTGGCCTGGCGCTGTGGGCCCTGCTGTGTGGTCATTCGACCTAGGTTAGTCGGGCGGTGGCTGGGCGGGAGGGCCCCGGCGACGGTGGATCCGGGGGCGTCGGCGGGTTCCGCGGGGGGCGGGCGGAGGC
>NZ_LGDO01000086.1:0-32161 GCF_001279805.1 Streptomyces sp. XY431 | reverse complement strand
GCCCCCGCCCTGGCCGCCACCGGAGCCGACGACGGGACCCTCACCACCCTCGCAATAGGCGCCGCCGCCCTGGCAGCCACCGGCGGTGCGGTCCTTTACACCACCCGCCGCCGCACCACCCGCAACTGACCCGCCGAGAGGAGGTGACAGGGACAGCGCTCACCCGTCAGCCTGACGGGTATGACTGTTCCGGTTGTCATCGGCGGATTCGCCGAGTCCGAGGCGCACTCGGTCCTCGCGGACGCCTGTCACCGAATCGGCGTGGACCCGGCCGGTGCCGAGCTGTTGCGCGGCCACACCAACGCCGTGTTCCTCCTCGAGGCGGCCGGGGTGGTTGCCAAGATTGCCCGTGCCGGTACGCCCGTGGACGGCGTCGAACGCACCGTGCAGCTGGTTCGGTGGCTCAGCGCTCAAGGCTTCCCGACCGTCGAACTGCTACCGGTGGAGCAGCCCGTCCTCGTCGGCGTGCACGCCGTCACCTTCTGGCAGTACCTCCCCCAGCCCGAGCATCCCGTACCGGCTGCCCACCTCGCCGTCCCTCTCCGCATGCTGCACCGGCTCCCGCCGCCTCCCTTCGGCGTCCGGCCGCTCGACACGGTCGGTGCGATCCGGCGCTCGATCGCGGCGATCACGAACCTCTCCCCTGCCGAAACGGCCTTTCTGCGGCAGCGGCTGTCCGCCCTCGAATCAGCACTGGCCGACGTCGACTACGTGCTGCGTCCCGGGCTGCTCCAAGGCGACCCCCAGCACCGGAACGCCCTTCACCACGGCGGAGCGGCGGTGCTGTGCGACTGGGACACCGCCTGCTTCGGCCCTCCTGAGCTGGATCTCGTCACCGTGGAGATCCACTGCCGCCGGTTCGGCTACGGCCGTAGCCACTACCAGCGGTTCGCCGACGCGTACGGTTTCGACGTGACGGCGTGGAGCGGCTACGCCGTCCTGCGCGACCTGCGTGAGCTGCGGATGATCACCACGAATGCCAAGCGCGCCGCTGCGGGCAGCCCGGCGCTCGCCGAGGTGCGGCGACGGGTCGGAGGGTTGCGGCGGGGCGACCTCGATGGTGTGTGGAACATCCTGTGACCGGTCCGGGCGGGTGCCGGGTCACTGCTCCGGGATGCGCCCGCACATCGCGTTGCCGGGGTCGGACGGGTCGGCGCTGATCCAGAACTGCTCCCACAGGAGGGCGAATTCGGGTCGGCTGAGATAGCCGTCGCCGTCCAGGTCGAGCAGGTCGAAGACGTCGTCGGTCGGCACGGTCCGGCCGTGCCAGATGTCGACGAGCCGGCTGTGTTCGGCGCGCGAGATGCGGCCGTCGCCGTTCTCGTCCACCGCGTCGAAGACCGTGTCGGCGGTCGCCGTGACCACTTCGCGCAGGGCGGGGAGCCGGTCGACGAGGGTCAGGAACTCCTCCATGTCGACCTTGCCGTCGTGGTTGCTGTCCGCGACCGTGAGCAGGTGGTCCCACCAGCCCAGCATGAGCGCCTCGACCCTGACTCCGAGAGCGGCGTCCCGCTGGACGGCCGGGAGTCGGCCCCACCGCTCCGCCAGGGCCTCGAAGTCGTTCTTCCGGAGGCAGCCGTCCCCGTCGGTGTCGAAGGCGGCGAAGACGTTGCGGAGCTTGCGCCGCTGGAACTCGTTGGCCATGAACGGGCCTCCCTGTGCCGAGCCGTAGCGCCACCACCTGTGGCGACAGGCTGGCGACTGTAGAGGCGCGGCGCGCGGCCCCGTCGGGCTTCGGCGGAAGAGCCGGGGATTACCGGCACAACCGCCCCGGGGCGCCCCGGGTGTGCTAGGAGGACGTCCTGTTCGGCCTCCTCGCTCACGGGGCCGGGTCAAGGAACAGCTCGTCCAGATGACGGGCGAGGATCGCCAGCGCCGCCTCGCCGGTGCGCTGGCCGCCCAGCACGCTGGAGCCCAGACCGTTGACCATGGCCAGCAGTCCGGCAGCGGCGATCCCGGGATCCCTGCCGGGGTCGATCTCCCCGGCCTGCTGAGCTGCGGCGAGGCGCTTCGCGAGGAAGCCCTCCAGCAGTTCGGGCTGCCGCGCGCCGTGCTTCTCCAGCACCTCGGGGTCGTTGAGCACCAGGGTGTAGTAGGCGGCGTAGGTCCTGGTGATCCGGCGGCTCTCCGGATCGGTCGGCAGGATGCAGGACAGGATCGCGGTCACGGTGCCGCGCGGTGTGGGCGGGGAGCCCGCCTCGCCGATCCACTTCTCCATGCGGGCCTGGAGCTGGGCGGACAGCCTGGCCAGCGCGTCCAGCAGCAGCCCCTGCTTGGTCTCGAAGTAGTACTGCACCAGCCGCAGGGAGACACCGGCTTCGGCCGCGACCGCCCTCATGCTGGCCGACTGCAGCCCCTGGGTGTCGGCGATCCGCAACAGCGCCTCGGCGATCTGCCGTCGGCGTTCCTCGTGATCGACCCGCGCGTTCATGGTCCCACCTCCCTGGCACACCCTCTCTGGTACACCCGTATCATGCCGTGATACACATGTATCATGCGAATCAGCCAGTTCAAGAACGACCAGGCCAGGGACCGATTCCGCACCGCCTACGAGCGCGCTCTGGCCGAACTGTGGCCGGGGCCGCGGACGGCGCTGGACCTTCCGACCGCGTTCGGGACCACCCGCGTCTACCGAACCGGGCCGCAGAACGGCGAGCCGATCGTGCTGCTGCCCGGATCGGGCGGAAACGCACTGATGTGGCACCGGTACATCGACACGCTGGCCCAGCACCGTCCGGTCATCGCCGTCGACACCGTCGGCGAGCCGGGCGCGAGCGTGCAGACCGCACCGATCGCCGACGGCCGGGACGGCGCCGCCTGGCTGGAGGAACTCCTGACCGCACTGGAGGTGACGGCCGCCCATCTCGTCGGCTGCTCCTACGGCGGCTGGCTGGCGCTCAACCACCGGATCCACCACCCGGGACGGACCGCCTCCCTCACCCTGGTGGATCCCGCCGGCTTCGCCGACTTCGGCGCCCGGTTCTACACCTGGCTGATCGCCGGCGCCCTCGCCGCGACAGCGCCGCGCCCGCTCCGCCCCCCGCTGGCCCGCCTGGTCGGCAACAGCGCCGTCCTGGAGGGCGAACTGATGAAGCTGATGCGCGCATCGACGGGATTCCGCCGCGCACTCCCGGTGCCGCCGGTCTTCTCCGACGAGGAACTCCACCGTCTGCGTGCCCCCACCCTGCTCCTGCTCGGGGCGCGCAGCGCCATGCACGACTCGCGCAAGGTCGCCGACCGGCTCGGCAAGCTCGTACCCACGGCCCGGGTGGAGATCGTGCCCGGTGCCGGCCACGCACTTCCGACCGACCGCCCGGACCTGGTGGCCGACCGCATTCTCGGCACCGTTGGGCGGTAGTCCCACCTGTGAGCTGTCGCCGCCCGAGGGAACGGGGAAATTCGGTTGCCGCGGGCAGGCGACTCGCTCATGATCTCCCGCATGGACTTTTGACGACTGCCACGCAGTACGTACCTGTCGCGCGATCGACCTCGGAGCCTGACGACCCGGCCCCGGGGCGATGGGTCGCGCCCCTCGTGAGCATCCGTCAGAAAGCGGGAGCCGCCGAGTGAGTTCGACATGCCCTCCTGCTGAGTCCTGAAAGCACCCAACACATATGAATACCGACCGCAAGGCCCTGTGGGCCGTGCGTCAGTCCGCCCTGCCCACCGTCGTCCGGTCCTGCCCGGACTGCCCCGGCATGCGGCACCGCGCCTCGGGGAAGATCCGCGTCAACGCGAACGGCAAGATGCTCGACGTGTGGCTGCTGCTGAGCTGCGCCACGTGCGACCGGACCTCGAAGGTGCCCGTCCACGAGCGCGCCCACGTCTCGACGCTGGAGCCGGCCCGGCTGGTCGCGTACGAGATCAACGACCCGGCAGCGGTACGGGAGTTGGTGACGAGCGCGTCGCTCGCGGCGAAGAACCGGTACCGGCTCGACTGGACCGGGACGTGGGAGCTGGAGACCCGCATGCCGCTGTACGCGCTCGACGACCCGAACCCGCTCCCGGTGCAGGTGCGCTTCGAGCTGCCCGCGCCGGTCCGGGTGGAGCGGCTGCTCCAGCTCGGTCTCGGCCTGAGCCGGGCCGAGGTGCGCCGTCTGGTCGCGGACGGGCGGATCCGTCTGCCGTTCGCGCCGGACGCCAAGGCGCACCAGGACTTCGAGCTCACCATCCACGGACCCGGTTCCGTCGATGCGGCCAAGCGCGCGAAGTCCCTCGACGCGCCCGGCGCCGAACGTTCCGACCTGGCCCGGATCGGGCTGCCGCCCGTCCGCGACCGGACGCTCGCAGGCCGGACGCTCCCAGGCCGGGCCACGGCGGCCGGGGCTTCTCCGGTCGATCAGGTACGGAGCCGGACGACGAGGGCGGCCGCGGTGAAGCTGCCGAGGTAGACGCCGGTGGCCGCCCTCCCGCGCGATCCCTTGCGCGGGAGGGCGGCCCGGCTGCCGCGACTGCTGCGGCGCGTCAGCGGCGGGTCACCTTGATCACCCCGGTCTCGGTGCCCTGGTAGAGCGTTCCGTCCGGGCCGGTGGTGCCGGTCATCTGCAGCGGGTTGTAGAGCAGCCCGAGGCCGATCCAGGAGCTGGAGAGCTGGGCGCCGGTCCCGGGATCGACGGTGGCGTAGGAGTAGGACGCGAAGGTCTGCGCCCCCGCCGAGCCGGTCGGACCGCTGACGGTGAAGGTGTAGATCTTCCCGTCCCCCAGTGAGAGCCGCGGCAGTGCGGCCGATTTGACGTTGCTGTTCCAGACCGGGTGGCAGCCGTTGCCGTCGGCGTCGAGGTCGACGCGGCTCAGCCCGCCGTCGAACCCGGCCGAGGCCGGGACGCTGGCGGGCGCTCCGGCCGGGAGGGCGGGGTACGGGTAGCCGTAGGTGTTGGTGACGAAGACGCTGCGGCCGGAGGCGATCACGGCGTCCTCGGTCCCGCTCGCGGGGAACTGGGTGAGGACGGGCGTGGTGCAGACGGGGTCCGGGCCGCCGGCGACCCGGTAGACGAGCAGGTTCTCGTGCGGCGCGGCGTTGTCGGTGATGGTGACGTACTCGGTGCCGCTCCCGGGGCCGAAGAAGCTGGGCGTCGCGCCCGTCCCCCAGCTCAGCTGGCCGGGCTTGCGGCCGGGGCCCCGGTCGTAGGGGGCGCGCCATTCGACGGTCGGTGTGCCGTCCGGGGTCTCGGTGAGCAGGTAGAGCGCGTGCTCCGTGGCGACGGCGGTGTGGCCGGGGACGGTGGAGATGCTGTTCTGCACGCCCTCGCCGGTGTTGAGGGTCCGGACCGCACCGGTGGCGGTGTCGACCGTGCCGATGGTTCCGCCGCCGGTGGCGAACCACACCCGGCCGTTCCAGCCGGGGCTGAGGCCGGTGATGTTGTCCCCGGCCGGGACGGCCGCCCCGAGCGGGGTGGTCCGGTCGACCGTCAGCTTCCAGCCGTCGGCCGTGGGGTGATGGCCTATCCGCAGGAGGTTGTTGCCGCCGTCCACGAGGACCAGGGCGTCAGTGTTGTCGAGGTAGGCGTAGACCCCGCCGAACAGACTGCCCTTGGGCAGCGCCAGCGCGGCGAGGTCGGCGCCGGTCCCGGGGTCGAGCAGGTGCACGGTCGGGGTCTGCCCGAAGATCGTGGTGCAGAGGACCACCGGGCGGCGGTCGCTGCCGATCACCACTGTCGGGCAGGCCGAGGCGAGCGCCGTACGGCTCCAGTTGACGGCGCCGCTGCCGGGTCCGGGGTAGGGCGTGGTGTCGCTGGAGGCGCTGTCGCCGTGCATCGTCGCGGTGCCGTTCGCGGCGGTGGCGGGGTTCGGCGGCGGCAGCGGCCCGAAGGTGCCGCCGGCGGCCCGGGCGGCGGTGGCGGGCGTGCAGAGCACCGCCGCGGCGGCGAGGGTCAGTGCGGTACGGATGGCGCGTTGGGTGCGCGGGCGCATGGAGGATCCCGTTCCTGGGGTCGAGGGGGAAGGGGAACCCGGCGGCCGTGCCGTCCCGTTCGCGCGCGGCACGCGTACGCACGCCGCTGCTCGTAGGGGCGGCGTACGGCGGCGTGCTCAGGTGCGTGCGTGCGGGTGGGAACGGGGCCGATCGGCTCGGGTTCCGGTGCGGCCGGCCTCGTGCGACGGACGAGGTGTCGGCGGAGTGCGGGCCGCGTCAGGCGACGCGGCGACAACCCGTGGTGGTGGCACGGCCATGGTCGACATGGCGGCGGCTCACGAGCAGGGTCATGTCGGCGACTCTAACGGAGCCCGGGGCCGGGGACGAGTACCCGGTCACTCTGCGAGACGGCCGCTCCGATGTCCGAGGTCGGGGCGGCCGGAGCACCGGTCCCGCGGCGATGGACCGGCTGTCCGGCACCCCGGTACGGTCGTCGCCCGTCACCCACCCACCGGCCCACCGGCCCACCGGACCGTCGGACCGCCGGGCAATCCGCCGGCCCGACGGCCGCGAATGACGATCGAGTGCTTTCCCACTGGACCCAGGAGGTCTTCATGCGCAGCTGCCGACCCGGCGGCAGGCCCCGGCTGTCGATCGCGGCCAGGGGTGCCGCCGGTCGCGGGGGGACGGGCCGGTGAACGCCGTCGTGTACCTCTCGGGTCCCCGGTACCGGGGCCCGGACCTCAAGGAACTGGTCGCCAGGACGGCGCTCGGCGACCAGGAGGCCTTCTCCCGGCTGTACGACGCGGTGGCCGGACCGATGCTGGGCCTGGTCCGGCGGGTGCTGCGGGATCCGGCGCAGTCGGAGGAGGTCGCCCAGGAGGTGATGTTCGAGCTGTGGCGCACGGCCGCCCGGTACGAGCCGGAGCGCGGTGAGGTGATGGCGTGGGTGCTGACGATGGCCCACCGGCGGGCGGTGGACCGGGTGCGGACGGTGCAGGCGGCCGCCGACCGGGAGCAGAAGGTGGCCGCGCGGTCGCACACGCCCGCGTTCGACGAGGTCGCCGAGCAGGTCGAGGGCCGGCTGGAGCGCGAGCAGGTCCGCCGGTGCCTCGAATCGCTGACCCGGCTCCAACGCGAATCGGTCACCCTGGCGTACTACCGGGGGTACACCTACCCCGAGGTCGCCGAGGTGCTGGGCACCCCGCTCGGCACCGTCAAGACCCGGATGCGGGACGGTCTGATCCGCCTGCGCGACTGCTTGGGGGTTGGTTCATGAACGCGGCACCCGACCTGCACACCCTCACCGGTGCGTACGCCGTGCACGCCCTGCCCCAGGAGGAGCGGGCCGCGTTCGAGCGGCACCTCGCCCGGTGCCCGGCCTGCGCGCAGGAGGTCGCCGAGTTCGAGGTGACCGCGGCCCGGCTCGGGGCCGCCGAGTCGGTGGACCTGGCTCCCGCGCTCAAGGCGCGGGTGCTGGCCGGCCTCGGGGAGATCCGCCAGCTCCCGCCACTGACCGCGTCCGCGGGCCAGGCCCGGCGCGCCTCGCGTCCGGCGCCGCGATGGCCCCGGACGGCGGTGGCCGCCTGCCTCGCGGTGGCCGCGGCCCTGGGTGCCCTCGCCGTCCAGCAGCACGACCGGGCGAACCGGGCCCAGGCCCAGGCGGGCCGCCTGCGCGAACAGCAGACCGCCGTCACCGGTGTGCTGACCGCCCCGGACGCGCGCACCTCCACCGCGGCCTCCGGCACGGCCGTCGGCACCGTGGTCTGGTCGGCCGGTCGCGGGCAGGCGGCCTTCCTCGTCACCGGCATGCCCGTCCTGTCCCCGGGGCGGACCTACCAGCTCTGGTTCAGCGACGGCGGCACGATGCGCCCGGCCGGACTGCTGCCCGCGGGCGACGGGCAGCTGCTGCTCACCGGGCGCGTCGGCGGCGCCGTCGGCGTCGGTGTGACGGAGGAACCCTCCGGCGGCTCGGCCAGTCCCACCGGTCGGCCCCTGATGCTGCTGCCGCTGACCTGAGCCGCTCGGCCGACACCTCGGGGGGAACCCGGCAGGCCGTCCGCCCACGACCCGGCGGACCGTACCGCCCGCGCCCGGCGAACGGGAAGGTCATAGTCTGCGGCCATGACCGACACACTGCCTCTGACGCCCCGCGAAGCCCTCGAGACGCTGCTGGCCGGGAACCACCGGTTCGTCACCGGCATACCCGAGCACCCGAACCAGGACGCCGCCCGCCGGACCGAGACCGCGCCCGCCCAGGCACCGTTCGCGGTGCTGTTCGGCTGCTCCGACTCCCGCCTCGCCGCCGAGATCATCTTCGACCAGGGGCTCGGTGACATGTTCGTGGTGCGCACCGCGGGCCACGTCACGGGGCCTGAGGTGCTCGGCAGCATCGAGTACGGGGTCAGTGTGCTCGGCTGCCCCCTGGTGGTGGTGCTGGGCCACGACTCCTGCGGGGCCGTCGCCGCGACCCGGGCCGCCGTCGCGGCCGGAACCACGGCTCCCGGCTATGTGCGGGACGTCGTCGAACGGGTGACCCCGAGCGTGCTGGCCGCCAACGCCGCCGGGCACACCGAGGACGCCGACTTCATCGCCGAGCACGTCCGGCACACCGTCGACCTGCTGCTGGAGCGCTCCCGCTGCCTCTCCGAGGCGGTCGCCGAGGGCAGCACCGCCGTGGTCGGCCTGTCCTACCGCCTGGCCGACGGCACCGCCCACCTGGTCACGGGCGGCGACGTGGCCGCGAACGTGGACGCGGCGGCCGTCGCCCCGGAGTGAGGCCCAGAGGTGCGGGCCCGGGCGCGAGGGACTCGACATCCCGCACCCGGGCCCGCACCGGTCTTCGGACGACCCCGCTCAGACGGTGAGCAGGCCGGGACCGGCGGCCTTGTCGACGGGCAGGAAGTCGTCGGGGACGGGGTACTGGCCCAGCACGTAGTTGAGGATCGCGGCGTGCATCGCCTCGACGGGGGCGATGCTGGCGGCGGTGGCGATCCCGCCGGGACCGGTGACGTTGTAGGTCGCGAACAGATAGGTCTGGGCGGCCTGGTCCTCCAGCGACAGGGCGAGCTTCGCGACGGTGGCGACGTCCGTGGCCGCGCCCAGGGCCTGGAGCGTGGCCGGCTGGTTGGACAGCGGCACATCCGTGATGGCGGGCTTGCCGGCACCGGTCAGGACCGAGTTCCAGACCTTGGCGTGGTCGGCGTGCTGGCCCATCGCGGTGGTGATGAAGCTCGCGACCGCCGGGGGGACGGTGCCGAGCTTGCCCGCCTTCGCGGCGTCCAGGGCCGCCTGGTAGGCGCCGACGGCCTGGTTCTCCAGCGCGGTGGCCAGCGCGACGACCTTCAGGTCACCGGTGTACTGCCCGGAGGCGGAGCCGGACGGCGATCCGGGTGCCGAGCCGGACGGCGATCCCGGGGCCGGCGCCGGCGAGCCGCCGGACCCACTGCTGGAGCAGGCGGCCAGGGTCAGCGCGGCGGCCGCGCCTCCGGCGCCGAGCAGGAACCGGCGCCGGCCCGGGTCGCGCGGCCCGTCGGCCGCACGGGCCCGGATCTCCCCCACCAGGTCCAGGGCCCCGGCCCGCATGGCCGGCAGGGTGTCCTGGTGCGCCTCGTGCATCTCGCGCGTCAGGCCCGTGAGTTCGCCCTCGCTGATGGGGAGCGCCCAGCCGCTCTCGGTGGTCATCACTTCACGGCTCCTTCGCTGATCGGGGAAGCGTTGTCGGTGTGGTGGAAGGCGTCGGGGAAGCCGACGCTGCCGGCCGCCGCGGGCAGCTTGGCCGGGTCCACCGGGATGGTGACCAGGTCGGCGGCGTTGCCCGCCAGCAGCGCCTGCACCGCGAGCAGGGTGGCACGGTGCTGGGCCTCCACCGGGGCCACCGAGGCGAAGAGCCTGCGCAGGTCGGCGTTGCTCACCTGGGACACGTTCCTGGTGTAGGTCTGCGCCGCCACGTCCTCCAGGGTGATGGCCAGCTTCACCACGTCCGCCGGGCCCTTGATGCCCGGCAGCGCCTGGTCCACCACGGCCTTGTACTTGGGGTCCGGGCCGTTCTGGGCCCGGCCGCCGGCCTGGGTCGCGGCGGCGTTGAACGCCTCGGCGTGGGCCTGGTGCTGCTGCGTGGTCTTCGCGATGAACGCGGCCACCGTCTTGTTGCCGTCCTTGATGAACGGCAGCCCGGCGGCGGTCCGGTAGACGCTCACCGCCAGGTTCTCGATCGAGGCGGCGGTCTGCAGCGCCATGATGTCGTCGGCCGTGGACCCGGACGGCGAGGGGCTGTCGGCGAAGGCCCGGCGCCCGCCGAGGAGCGCGACCGTCCCGACCGCCGCGGCGAGTGCCCCGCCGCGCTCCCACCACCGGCGCCGCACCGGCTCGACCGCCTGCCCGAAGTCGGCCAGCGCGCTCCGCGTGATCCGCGCCGCGTCGCTGTTCAGGTCCTGCGACTGCTCGGTGAGTTCCACCAGCAGCCGGGTGTCGATGTGCTCTGGAGGCATCGTGCTCCTGTCCCGCCCGGAGCCCGCCACTCGCGGGCTCGTACGTGATGCCTTCGGCCTCACCGACAGCCCGGCTTGCCCGACACCCCGGCGTTCACCCGAACGGGTGACGGGGCCGGTCCGGTGACGGGGCGGCCCGGTGACGGGGCCGGTCCGGCAACGCTCGGCCCTACGAACCGCGAACGCCGTCCGCGCCGCGGGCGCCGGCGGGTCGGTCGAGAGTGACGACCATCTTCCCCAGGGCCCGGCCCGCCTCCATCACCCGGTGGGCCTCGACGATCTCGTCGAAGCCGAAGACCCGGGTGGGGCGGGCCTTCAGGACACCGGCCTCGACCTGGGCGCAGATCGCGTCCAACGGCACCGCCGAGAGCGGGAAGGCCGGGCTGCCCAGGACGAAGGCACTGCCGAAGAAGCTGAACTGGACGCCACTGGGCAGGTCGGCGATCGGGTCGAAGTCCGCCACCGGTGCGAATCCGCCGAGGAAGCCGGCCTGGCAGACCCGACCGCGCGGCCCGACCGCGGCGAGCGAGTCACGCAGCACGGTGTTGCCCACCAGGTCGAGAAGCGCGTCGACGACCACGCCCCGCCGCTCGACCTCCGCCGCCAGGCGGCCGTCGTCGACCAGAACACCGGTGGCCCCGAGTTCCCCGAGCAGGGGCGCGTGCGCCGGGTTGCGGGTCGTGGCGAGCACCCTCGCTCCGTGCTGCGCACCGAGGTTGACCGCGGCCTGCCCGAGCGCCGAGGTCGCGCCCCGGACCAGCAGGGTCTCCCCCGCCCGGAGGGCGAGGTTGCCGTGCAGGGCGCTGTACGCGGTGGCGTACACCTCGGGCACCGCGGCCAGATCGGCCCAGGGCAGCCGCGTGTCCACGGCCACGACGTTCGTCGCCGGGACGGTGACCAGCTCCGCGTAACTGCCGTTGCGGGTCCGCCCCATGCCGCCGAGGATCGCCACCACCCTGGTGCCGGGCGGGAGTTCGCCGGACGGGTCGGCCTCGACCAGGCCGGCGCACTCGATCCCCGGCACAGCGGCCACCTGACCCCAGGCGCCGCTGCGCATGTACGCCTCGGCGTGGTTGAGGCCGAACGCCCTGATCCTGATGAGAATCTCGCCGGGCGCGGCCACCGGGTCGGGCAGTTCGGTGACGGTGAGCACCTCGGGGCCGCCGTGGGTGGAGATGACAATGGCCTTCATGTCCGAACCTCGTTCTTGAGTAGTCATTCAAGTATTGGGCCGAGAAAAGGGGCCGCCGCGTACGGCAGCCCCTTTGACGTGTCGTCAGGCGAGTGCGAGGAGGGCGTTGTCGACGATCGCGCGCAGGACCGCCTCGTCGGGATCGGCCTTGCCGACGACCATGAGCCCCTGGCAGGTCGCGACCAGCAGCTTGGCACTGCCACCCGCGTCCAGCGAGGGCCGGACCTCGCCCCGGCGGACGGCGTTCTCCAGCGCGTGGGTCATGCACCGCTCCAGGCGAGCCAGGTGGCCGCGCACGACGGCCGCCGCCTCGTCGTCCTCGGCGGCCTTCTCGATCGCCGTGTTGACCAGGAGGCAGCCCTGGCGCCCTTCGGGGCCGAGCAGGTCGCGCACCAGCCCGTCGAAGTAGCCGCGGACCTCCGCCACCGATGCCCCGGCCGCCTCCAGCTCGCCCAGTTTCTGCGGCACGACCAGCTTCGAGTAGCGCTCCAGCGACTTCACGAAGAGCGCGTGCTTGCCCCCCGGGAACGCGCTGTAGATGCTGCCCGGTTTGACGCCCGTGGCCTTCACCAGGTCCTCGATGGACGTGGCTCGGTACCCGCGCTCCCAGAACCGCCGCATCGCCTGGTCGAGCACGGCGTCGGGGTCGAACTCACGGGGTCTGGGCATGGCAGGAACATACATGAGCGACCATTCAAGAACAAGGGCCGCCACTGGGTCCTCGCCCCGGAATCCTCGCCCCCGGCCGGGCGGCAGGGTGCGGTCGGGGTGGGCCTGCTTCGAGCCCGCGAGCGGTTCGGATCGCGCCGGGTGGTGCCGACGCGATCCGGATGACCCGCTCTAGAGGCTGAACAGACCGACGGCGTGGCCGTCGTGGCCCACCACGGGCCACACGGCCAGGCCCCGGGCCCGCATGGCGGCCGCCGCCGTGGCGGCGGGCAGGTCGGCGGTGGCGAACGGGGCACGGTCGAAGGCGATGTCGCGGACCGGGATCCGCTCGGAGAGCCGGGAGCGGACCTCGAACGGCGCGAGGTGCGCGCGGGTCAGCAGCCCCGCGCAGCAGCCGTCGTCGTCGCGCACCAGGACATGATCGGCGCCGGAGCTGTGCAGGATGTCGATCGCCACGTCGACCATGACGTCGTCGCTGATCTGGAGCTCGGGGTGGCGCATGAGGTCGCCGACCGTGGTGGTGGTCGCGGGGCGTTCGAGGGTGAGCGTCATGGGCGGACTCCAGAGGGTCGGTTCCGGCGGGGGCGGGGCACAGGGGCCGGGGCGCAAGGGGCGGGGCAGGACCGGGAGCGCGGGTGGCGCTCCCGGTCCGGACCTGGTCCCTAGACGGCCGCGGTGGCGCGCCTCGGTGCCCGGCGGCGGCCCGCCGAACCCGCACCGGTACCGCCGCCGGCACCGGAACCGCCGACGGGGCGGGCGGGGCGGCTGCGCCGGTTGCGGTTCGCGGACGGGCCGCGGCGGGACCGTTCCACGACGGGGGCCTCGATCACGACGGGGATTCCGGTGGGCACCCGGGCACCGGTGATGCGGACCAGCTCCTCGTCGCCGGCGCTGACGCGGGTGGTGACCGGGGTGATGGCGGCGGTGGCCATCATCCGGGCCATCCCGCGGCGCTGGCTGGGCAGGACCAGGGTGACGACGGTGCCGGACCGGCCGGCCCGGGCGGTGCGGCCGCCGCGGTGCAGGTAGTCCTTGTGGTCGCTCGGCGGGTCCAGGTTGACGACCAGGTCGAGGCCGTCGATGTGGATGCCGCGAGCGGCGACGTTGGTGGCGATCAGCGCGGTGACCTGGCCGTTGCGGAACTGCTCCAGGGTCCGGTTGCGCTGCGGCTGGGACTTGCCGCCGTGCAGGGCGGCGGCCTTCACGCCGTTGGCGAGCAGGTCGTCCACCAGGCGGTCGGCGCCGTCCTTGGTGTCGATGAACATGATCACCCCGCCGTCGCGGGAGGCGATGTGCGCGATCGTGGCGTTCTTGTCGAAGTTCTGCACCTGCAGCACGTGGTGCTCCATGGTGCTGACCGCTCCGGCGGACGGGTCCACCGAGTGGGTGACCGGGTCCTTGAGGAAGCGCCGCACCAGGCGGTCGACGTTGCGGTCCAGGGTCGCCGAGAACAGCATCGTCTGACAGCCCTCGGCCACCTGCTCCAGCAGCTCGGTGACCTGCGGCAGGAAGCCCATGTCGGCCATCTGGTCGGCCTCGTCGAGCACCGTGATGCCGACCCCGTCCAGCTGGCAGTCGCCGCGCTGGATCAGGTCCTTGAGCCGGCCGGGGGTGGCCACCACGACCTCCGCGCCCCGGTTCAGCGACTGCGCCTGCCGACCGATCGACATCCCGCCGACCACCGTGGCCATCCGCAGCCGCACCGCATGGGCGAACGGCGTCAGCGCGTCGGTCACCTGCTGCGCCAGCTCCCGGGTGGGCACCAGCACCAGCGCCAGCGGGCGGCGCGGTTCGGCCTTCTGCCCGGCGGTCCTGGCCAGCACGGCGAGGCCGAACGCGATGGTCTTGCCGGAGCCGGTCCGGCCTCGTCCGAGGACGTCACGGCCGGCCAGCGAGTTCGGCAGCGTGGCGGCCTGGATCGGGAACGGAGCGGTGACGCCCTGGCGGGTCAGTACCGACAGCAGTGCCTTCGGCATCTCCAGCTCGTCGAACGTCTCGACGGCCGGCAGCGACGGGGTGGTGCTCACCGGCATCGCGAACTCGCCCTGCGAGGAGGAGCCCTGGCGGGAGCCACGGCCGCCGGAGGGCCGGTCGCCGTAGAAGGAGCTGCCGCCGGAGCGGGATCCGTAGGAGCCGCCGGAGGAGCGGCGGGAGCCCCCGGAGCGGGAATCGGTGTTGCGGTACGGGGAACGAGTGGAACGGTTCATGCGAAACCTTCCTTGGACGGCGCGTCGCAAGGGGGCTCCGCAGCGCAGAGCGCAGGCAGGAGGCCGCGAGGAACGGGCCGAAAAGTGTGGAGAGCGGAGCGTGGACGGTGAAACCGTGCGGCACGTCACCTGCAGTCGGCGCCCACCGCGGGAAGCGGGGGCGCGGAACCTCGAACCGTGAACTGTCACGGAAGGGCGCCGATCCGGACGCGGCGCTGGGCGTCTCGCGTGGGGATGGCAGCCGGTGGCCGAGCCAGGGGCCGGAACGGCCCGGGATGCGCGTCGTGGCGCAATGCCGAGGGGCCCGGACCGGACATGATGTACGCGGTTCGGGCCCCTCGCTACCAGGCGGGTGCCGTGGCAGCTGCGGGCCCTTCTGGCCCTGCGTGACGTCGAACTCGACCTTCTGGCCCTCGAGCAGCTCACGGAAGCCGTTGGCGTTGATGTTCGAGTAGTGGGCGAAGACGTCGGGGCCGCCACCCTCCTGCTCGATGAAGCCGAAGCCCTTTTCCGCGTTGAACCACTTCACAGTGCCATTAGCCATAAAGAAATCTCCTTCAAAGGGGACTTTCCGGAACGTGCACAGTGCGCGCTCCGAGTCACCGCGATGAGCACCCACCCGGGGAAGAGCCGGGAAACAAAAATGCGCCTGCCGAACACCAGCAGGCGCACACAAAGTTCATGGGAACCACTACTGCAACTAAGACGACTGTAGCAGGCCCGGACCTGCCGCGGACGGATATTTCACCCCCGGTTCGGCGTCAGCACGGTCCCGAAGGGGTCGGCACCCTCCGTTCCCGTCCCGGCTCCGGCCCCGGCCGGCGCGGACGGCGTGCCGTCGGCGGACGGGGCCGGAGGGGCGGACGGGGCGTCTCGCGCGCCCGCCGACCCGAAGCGGACGCTGCGCAGGACGGCGACCAGCAGCGGCGCATAGCCGTCCGCCCAGTGGTCCACGTCCGGAGTGGTCAGCTCGACGAGCAGGACCCCCGTCAGGGGAGACGGCAGCGGCAGGTGGGCCTTGGCGGACAGCAGCGGGACGCTCCGTCCGCCGCCGAGCTGCCAGCCCGGGGTCTGCTCCAGGGCGACGAGGACCGGGCCGGCCGGTGCTTCGAAGCGGCGCACGAGCCGCCGGGGCCCGCGTCCGCCGGCGGTATCCGGTGCCGGGGCGAGGATCTCGGCCAGTGCGGCGGCCACCGCCTCCTGCGGTGCGGGGTCGGCGGTCTCCAGTTGGGCGACGGTGAGCGTCGCCGTGGAGAGCCGGCCGTCGAGGGTGCCGACGCAGGTGCCCGACCAGATCGTGTCGAGTCCGCTCAGCGCCGCCGAGCCGGTCAGGTGGAGGTCGGTCAGCGCCCGGCGCCGGTCGGTGCCGAGTTCGGCGGCCCGCCCACCGAGCCGGTCCAGCACCAGTTCGTACGCCTCCTCGGGGTCGTCGGTGGCGCGGAACTCCTCGAAGACCGCCGGGACGTCGAACTTCACGGTGCCGATGTCCTGGTTCACCGCTGCTCCTCCCGACGGTTCGGGTCGGCCGGCGGCGGTCCGGGCGGCGGGACCGCCGCTCCCCCGTCGGGGTAGACCGGCCGGTGCGCGCGGGCCCGTTCCAGCAGCCGGTCCCGGTGGCGGGCGTACGGCCGTACGCCGAGCAGGCAGGCTGCCGCGAGCACCAGGAGGACGGCGCCGGCCACGGGCAGCGACCGGACGAGCACCAGCGCCGCGAGGGCGAGTGCGACACCGAGGCCGAGCAGGGCTCGAGGGCCGGGCCGCGCCTCGATCTCCGCCACCGAGGCCGTCGGCATCCGGTCCGGCGCGGGCCGCACCGGCCCCAGGCCCGGTGGCCAGCCCGGCGGTGTCCACACCACCGGCCCGCCGGGCCGCGGCGAGCCCCACGGCACGGGCGAGGGCACGCCCGGCCGCAGGTCCGGGCGGCGCATCCAGTCCGCCCGGGCGACCGCCCGCGGGTCCGGGTCGAGCACCGCCCGGACCCGGGCGCTCCCGAGGCGGTCGGAGAACTGCTTGAAGTGCTCCAGGCGGTAGCCGTAGAGCCAGCAGAGCCAGCGCATCTCGGCCTCGCCGAAGGAGAAGAGGTTGACGGGCCGGTCCACCTTCGGCCGGCCGTCCAGCAGCAGGGCCGCCGCGTTCAGGTCCATACTCTCAATTCCCCTTGCCTGCCGCTGCCTTGTCCTTCTGCGAACCGTCCTGCCAGGCGTTCTCCAGGCCGACGATCAACGGCCCCCCGGGCAGCAGCAGTTCGCCCCACTGGCGGCCGCCGCGCGGGAGGAACTGCTGGAGGCCCCCGGCGTCCTTGGACCAGCCGTCCAGGGTGATGCCCGTCCCGCCGAGGCTGACGCCGTTGCCGACCGCCTCGCGGGCGAACAGCGAGGCCGCCAGCTTCCCGGTCTTGCCGACCGTGCCGATCACCGGGACGACGCCCATCACGTCCACCGCGAGGCTCAGCGGCGGCACGTCCGCACCGGCCGCCTTCGCGACCGCGTGCGCTCCCAGGGCCGCCCCGGAGAGGCCCATCGACACCGCGCCGAGCCCGGCCGCGGCCACCTCCAGTGGCGGGAAGAACACCCCGGCCGCCGCGACCCCGATCGCGGCGAGGCCGACCAGGGTGCTGGCGTTGGACAGCAGGTCGCCGACGGCGGCGATCGCGTTGGCGTGGTCCTTGACCCATTGCGCCGCGTCCTTGGCGAGCTGGATGTGGGCCGCAGCGAGCTGCTTGACCCCGTCCATCAGCCTGCCGAACCAGCCGGGTCCGTCGGGTGCCGCGTCACCGGCCTTGCCGACCGCGCGCGCCGCCTCCTGGGCCAGGCGGTCGTGCTCGGCCCGCAGCTCCTCCGCCTGCGCGAGGACCGCGTCCAGTTCGGCGTCGGCGGTCTTCAGGCGGGCCTGCGCGGACCGGAGTCTCGCCGTGGCCTCCTCGGCCTGCTGTCCGTCCTGGAACCAGAGTCCGCCGAGGTCGAGGTCCGGGTCGTCCGCGGCCTTCTGCCGCTTGGCCTTGGCGGTCTTCGCCCGGGCCTCCTGGTCGTCGGCCCTGAGCTGCATGCCGGCGAGCTGTTCCCGCCACCCGGCCATCGTCGCGGCGGCGGACGAGAAGGAGGCGTGCGCGGTGTCCAACTGCCCCGGGAGCTTGGCGATCCGGGCCGAGAAGGCGTCCGCCGCCTCCCCCTGCCAGGCCTGCCCGTTGCGCGAGGCCCGCTGCACGCTGCCGCGCGCGTCGTTCAACTCCTTGGCCGCCAGCCGGAGATCCTTCACCAGCGTGTCGACACCGCTCAGGCTGCCCGGCGCGGGGTCGAAGCCCAGGGCGGGGAAGCCGTCCCGCTCTACCTTCGGTCCCCAACCGGGGAACCCCGGGCCCGCCATCAGGCGGCCGCCCTGCCGGTCAGCGTGCCCTGGATCACCGCATCGGTGTCCCGGTACGCCTTGGCCGTGGCGTCCAGGCCCGCGCCGATGGCGTGCAGCGTCTCGTTCAACTGCTTGAGCCCGAACTTCCATTCACCGCCGAAGTGCGCGCACGCGCCGTCCAGCGCCAGGTGCCCCGCCACCTGCGGCGAGGCCTTGTCGAGCGCGTGCATCGCACCGGCCATGCTGCCGGTCGCCTCGCGCAGCTCCTGCGACACCTGGCCCAGCTCTCCCGCGTCGACCCTGAACCTGTCCGCCACCGCTCCCCCATCAGCCCCGTACGAATGATCACCGGCACGCTAACGGCCAACTCCTGGATGCGAAGCATCCGTTGACGAATTCCTGACGCGCCCCGAACGTCCTTCGAACGCTTCGAGGGCTTCGCACGTGTCGGACGGGGCGGACCGGTCGGCGGGACGTCACGACCGCCGAACTCCGCGTCAGGCGAACTCCCGCAGCCTGGGCCGGACTCCGAGGACGGCCAGGGCGAGCGCGGCCGCCAGGAGCACACCGCCGACGGCCGCCGTCGTGGCGTCGAGGTCCTCGTCGGTGGCGGCCACCGCACGGTCCATCGCGTGCTGGTTGACCGCCTGGACGTCGTCGAGCGCCGTGGCGAGGAGGCCGAAGTCGGCGTTGGACTGGCCGGCGCCGAGGCCGGTGTTGAAGGCGACGGCCTCCTTGAGGCGGCCCTGCGCGTTGAGTTCGCGGATCCTGCGATCGTCCCGCTGGTAGGCCTGGAACGCCGCCAGTACCCGCTCGGCCGCCTCCTGCTCGCCGGCGAAGGTGATGTTCCGCAGCTCGTCGCCGAGGAACCCGCCGAAGCCGACGGTGGCGTGGTCGGCGCGGTGGCCGTCCGCCAGGGCGGCGAGCCTGTTGTTGTAGCTGCCGAGGGTCGTGCCGTCGACCCGGGCGAAGGACTGGGTCTTGTCGAAGAAGCTCTGCTCGTACGCCGCGGCGCGGGCCGGGTCGGTCAAGTAGCGGCTCTCGTCGGCGTTCAGGTCGTACGCCACGGCGCGGGCCCGGCCCAGCGCGATCACGGAGTCGTAGGCGTTGCTCTTGGCGACGACCAGTTGGTGCTCCGCCCGGGAGGCCAGGGTCAGCCCGGTGATCAGCCCGGCGAGGGTCAGCAGGGCCGCGACGGCCAACGGCGGGTTCACCAGCCGGCGGAAGCGCACCGTCAGCACGCGCTGGAGGACTCCCAGGGCCACCAGCGCGAGCAGGCCGGTGACCAGGATCCACCACCGGCCGGTGCCGAGGTCGCCCCGCTGGGATCCGTAGATCCGTTCCACGGTGGCCGAGTTGGCCGTGGTGACCTCGTCCACCGCCGGCAGCAGGCGCTGCCGCAGCAGATCGGTCGCCTCCCGGTAGGCCGCGAGCGCCTCCGCCGACGGCTTCCCTGCGGGCGGCCTCGCCTGCTCCTCCAACAGCTGGGCACGGGCCACCCGGCCCTCGTAGCGGCCGAGTTCACCGATCACGGTCTGCACCGCCCGCTGCCCGGCCGGGTCGCCGACCACCGCCTCGGCGACCCGCTGGAGGTCGGTGTCGGCTCGGACACGGCTGCGCTCGTAGGTGTCCAGGGTCTGCTCGCGCAGGGCCGCGAAGTCCGGGTCGGCGCCGAACAGCAGCAGATTGGCGGCCTGGGCGTCCATGTCGTTGAGCGCGAAGTACAGGTCCGCGGAGCGCACCACCTGCGGCGCGGCACGGTGGCCGATGGTGTCGGTGCCCTCCCGCGCCCCGCCCAGCACGGTCGCGGTGACCGCTCCGGCCGTCAGCAGCACGGCCAGGCAGATACCGGTGAGGCCGCGCACCAGGCGCGGGGTGTGCCACCACGACCGGTGCAGCCAGCGGTAGGAGGCCACTCCCCCGCGGGATTCCCGGTGAGGTCTCCAGTGACGGGGGGCGCGCACCGCGGGTGCCGGACCGGACGGTTCCGGGCCCGCCACCCCCGGCGAACCCGTTCCCACCACAACCGATCCGCCCGACGTGGCCGTTGGCATCGCCGCGCGCCCCCCTCCCCTGTATTCACTGGCCGCCGAAACGGCCCCGGAGGAACCGCCGGGGCTGGGATTCGGCACGGCGCGCCGCCAGTCGTTGACCCTGGTGGCGAACCGTTTCCTCGGTGCTGACGCTACGGTCGGCGGAGGTGCTCCCCGCCGGTTCTGACGTCCTCTTGACGGCCCGCCCCGCGATCTTGACGCGTTCTTGGCGCCGAAGCCGCGGTTCCGGCGGGGCTCGGGCGGGGCTCAGGCGGGGCGGCCGACCAGTTGGTCGGCGAGCTTGGCGAGGCGCTTCTGCGAGCGCTCCTCCTGCACGACGGCGGCCGTCGGGGCGAGCTCGCCGCCGTCGTAGTACTCGCCGTTGACCAGCTCGGTGGAGGGCAGGCAGAGCCGGACCACGGCCGCCGCGCCCTCGGCCGCCGGTGCGCCGACCCGCCCGTACAGCGGGAGCAGCGCGGTGTCGCACAGCCCCGGGTTGAGGCTGACGGCGGTGATGCCGGAGCCGGCCGGGGCCATGTCGGCGGTGGCCATGGTCAGGGCGAGCTGGGACTGCGCGTAGGCGGCGACCCGGGAGTACTTCTTGACCCGGTGCGGGTCGGTCCAGTTCATCGAGGCGGTGCGGTGGAGGGAGGAGGAGACGTTGACGATCCGGGCGTCGCCGGCGGCGGAGAGCGGGGCGCGCAGGAGTTTGGCGAGCAGGTGCGCGGCGAGGAAGTTGACCTGGAGCGAGACCTCGTTGCCGTCGTCGGTGAGGGTGCAGCGTTCGGGGGCCATGGCGGCGGCGTTGTTGACCAGCAGGTCGAGGGCCGGGTAGTGCTCGACGACCGTTCCGGCGAGCCCGGCGACCTCCGACAGGCGGGTGAAGTCGGCTGCCAGTTCGACCAGTTGCTCCCGTCGGGCGCCGGCGGCGACGAGGCGCTCGACGGCGTCCTCGGCCTCGGCGGTGGTGCGGGCGTGGACCAGCACGGTGGCGCCGAGCCCGGCCAGCAGGCGGGCAGTGTCCCAGCCGATGCCGGAGGAGGCGCCGGTGACGAGGGCGGTGCGGGACGACAGCGTGGACAGAACAGCGTCGGACATGACCCATCCAAGGGTGGCGGGCACCGCCGGGGTGCCGGCAGGCGTGACGGGTCACGCCCCCGGGGGCCGGCGGTGCGGAGAGGGTGGAACGGTGGGAAAGGCGTCCGCCTCCCCGCACACGGCGGCGGGGAGGCGGGCGTCCTCGAGCGGCACACGCCGGAGGCCCAGGGGTTGTCGGACAACCCCTTGCGGGGAGGCAGGAACCTACCGGACGGTGGCGACCGCGACAGCGACGACGCGCGGCCGCGGATGCGGCGGGCGGTCGTGGTGGCGTGTCGAGCGGTTCATGCCCTCCATCCAACGCGACTCCGCGGCGCCCCGGCAAGCCCCGCCGGCCGCTCTGATGCGGCCCTGACGGCTTCCTGACGAGCCCTTGACGTACGGTCGTCCAGCAACAGGCAGCACGGCCCGGCCGGGCGTCGGACGGCCGCGTCAGAGTCGCGTCAAGGACACCCCGCACGATGCCAAGCCGGCGTCAAAACGCGCGTGGCCCCCAGGGGTTCGGTGCTTCGCTGTGCGGCGTCCCCGTTCCCCTCGCACCGGGCCGCCCGCTCCCCGGGCGGCCTCCGGAAGGTCGCCAGCACCGATGCGCCGTTCGGCTCCCACCTCACCGGACACCACCACCGACCAGGCCGGGCCCCGGCCCGACTGGTTCCGCCGTCGGAAGGACGCCGGCACCGAGCCGGAGCCCCCGCACCGGCACCGACACCAGCACCGGCACCAGCACCCGAGCCACCGGCCCGGCTCCGGACGGCCCGACTCGGGACGGCCCGGGCGGCGCCGGCTGATCACCGCCCGCCAGCTCCGGGAGGCCCTGCCGGCCGCGGTGCGGAAACTGCACCCGCGCACCATGGCGAAGAACCCGGTCATGCTGGTCGTCGAGACCGGATCCGCCCTCACCACGCTCACCGCCGTCCTTCACCCGAGCGTCTTCGCCTGGATGATCAGCTTCTGGCTCTGGCTCACGGTGCTGTTCGCCAACCTCGCCGAAGCCGTCGCCGAGAGCCGGGGCAAGGCCCAGGCCGACTCGCTGCGCCGGGCGCAGGCCGGCACCACCGCCCGGCGCCTCCTGCACTGGCGGGTCGGCACCCGCGACCACCGCCACGAGAGCATCCCCGCGGAGGAGTTGCTGCTGCACGACATCGTGCTCGTCCCCGCCGGCGAGGTGGTCCCGCGCGACGGCGAGGTGGTCGAGGGCGTGGCCGCCGTCGACGAGTCGGCGATCACCGGCGAGTCCGCGCCGGTGATCCGCGAGTCCGGCGGCGACCGCACCGCCGTCACCGGCGGCACCCGTGTCCTGTCCGACCACCTGGTGGTCCGGATCACCTCCCGGCCCGGGCAGAGCTTCATCGATCGGATGATCGCCCTGGTCGAGGGCGCGAACCGGCAGAAGACGCCGAACGAGATCGCGCTCAACATCCTGCTCGCCTCGCTCACCGTCGTCTTCGTCCTCTCCGTGGTCTCGCTGCAGCCGATGGCGATCTACGCCGGGTCCCCGCAGACGACCGTCGTCCTGGTGGCGCTGATGGTCGCGCTCATCCCGACCACCATCGGCGCGCTGCTCTCCGCGATCGGCATCGCCGGCATGGACCGGCTGGTCCAGCGCAATGTGGTCGCGCTCTCCGGCCGGGCCGTCGAGGCGGCCGGCGACGTGGACGTGCTGCTGCTCGACAAGACCGGCACCATCACCCACGGCAACCGCCGGGCCACCGCCCTGCACCCGCTGCCCGGCGCCACCGCCGAGCAGCTCGCCGAGGCCGCCCAGCTCGCCTCGCTCGCCGACGGGACACCCGAGGGGCACTCCGTCGTCGAGCTGACGAACCGTCAGTACTGGGTACCGCCACGCCCCGAAGGCGAACTGGGCGAGCGGACCGATGTCCCGTTCACCGCGCGGAGCCGGATGAGCGGCGTCGACCTCGCCTGGCCCGACGGCGCCACCTGCCTGATCCGCAAGGGCGCGGCGAACGCCGTGGCGCAGTGGGTGGTGCGCTCCGGCGGGCGACTGCCGATGGAGGCCAAGCCGCTGGTCGACCGGATCGCGGGCGACGGCGGCACCCCGCTGCTGGTGGCCGTCCACGACCGGCACGGCGCCCGCGCGCTCGGGGTCGTCGAGCTGAAGGACGTGGTCAAGGAGGGCATCGCCGAACGGTTCGCCGAACTGCGGCGGATGGGTATCAGGACCGTCATGGTCACCGGCGACAATCCGCTCACCGCCCGGGCGATCGCGGCGGAGGCGGGCGTGGACGACTTCCTCGCCGAGGCCACCCCCGAGGACAAGCTCGCCTACCTGCGCAAGGAACAGGCGGCCGGGAACATGGTCGCGATGACGGGCGACGGCACCAACGACGCCCCCGCCCTCGCCCAGGCCGACGTCGGGGTCGCCATGAACACCGGCACCCCGGCCGCGAAGGAGGCCGGCAACATGGTCGACCTCGACTCCGACCCCACCAAACTGATCGAGATCATCCGGATCGGCAAGCAGCTGCTCATCACCCGGGGCGCGCTGACCACCTTCTCGATCACCAACGACGTCGCCAAGTTCTTCGCGATCATCCCCGCGATGTTCGCCGGCTCCTACCCCGGCCTGCGGCACCTCAACGTCATGGGCCTGCACAGCCCGACCTCGGCCATCGCCTCGGCGATCGTCTTCAACGCCCTGATCATCGTCGCCCTGATCCCGCTGGCCCTGCGCGGCGTCCGCTACCAGCCCGCCGACGCCACCGACCTGCTCCGCCGCAATCTGCGGGTCTACGGGCTCGGCGGCCTCGTCCTCCCGTTCCTCGGCATCAAGGCGATCGATCTGATCATCGAGTTCCTCCCCGGCCTCGACTGAGCCCACCGGCCCGCGACCCTTCGCCCTCAGTACCGCTGGGCCTGCGCGACCCGGGGCACCAGCGCCTTGTCACGGTCGAGCGGGCTGAAGGCCGTGGGGGTGGCCGTGGCCCCCGGGGCAAGGTCCTTGACCCCGAGGAACGTGGTGTCCACCACCTGGTCGCCGTCCAGGAACTCCACCTTGATCGCGTAGGACGCCGTGGCCGCCGTACTGTTCACCACCGTCACCGTCGCGGCGTTGAGGCCCGCGGTCTGCGCCTTGGGCAGACCGGTGATCGTGATGTCCGACAGGGCGTTGCCGGTGCCCTCCGTCCCGGACAGCACCGCTTGCGCCTCGGCCCGGCCGGCGGCCAGCTGTGCCGAGACGGACGCCTCGAACGAGGCGGCCGCCGCCGACCGCGAGGCCTCGGCCCGGGAGGCGGCGGCGGACGCCGCAGATGCCGCCGCCGACGCCGATTCCAGCAGCGAGGACTTGGCGGAGGCCACCGAGGAGGGCAGCTCTCCGGAGAAGGAGCCGGCGTCCGGGGAGAACGGGCGTGAGGACGCCGTGGACGGGGCGGTGGTCGACGACGAAGCGCACCCGGCGGCGACCAGTACCGAGCCTGCGAGCGCGATCGCGGCGAGGCCGACCCGGCGGTTCGGCCCGCCGGACGCCCGCTCCCGCGCATGGAGGAAACGCTGCATGGGGGATCCGCCTCCGCCTCACGGTCGGGCCACCACCGGCCCGATCCTGTTCCCCACCAGCCTCGGCGCGGTGCGGCGCGACCGCCAGCCGGCCTGGTACGCGCAGGTGGCCGGCCCCGGGCCGGACCCGGGCCCGGCGGTCACAACCCCGACACCCCGTCGAGCACCAGAAGGACGCCGATCACCGCCAGGACCACGGCCGTCACGGCGCCGTTGTGCAGTTCGAGCCATGTCCTCACCCGGCCCAACGGGACGAGGACGCGCTCGCCCGCGGCGAGGTGGAGCAGCAGCGGGAGCGCGACGGTGGTGGCCGACAGCGCGGTGAACACCGCCACGGAAGCGACGGTCCGCAGGGACCCCAGCTCGGCCGCGCCGATCGCCAACCCGGCGGCCGCCGACATCAGGACCACCTTCGGATTGACCCCCGACAGCAGCACCCCCAGCCGCAGGGCCTTGGCGGGCGTGGCATCCGTGAGCGTCCTCATCCACCCCGGGGTGCCGTTCGCCGCACCGGAACGCCACTGCCGCACGGCGGCCAGGAGGAGCACCGTGCCGAGACCGGTCTTGGCCCAGGACGCCCAGGTCGGCGTCTCCTCGTGGGCCTCGACGAACACCGCGAGCGCGGCGAGGGCGGACGCGACCGCGAGGATCCCGGCCACCCAGCCGGCCAGGAACATCCCGGCGGCCGCCCTGGGCCGGGGCGTGAAGAGCAGGAAGATCGCCGGGACGACGGGGACCGGCGACAGGGCGATGCCCGTCGCGAGCGGAACGACCTCGCCGATCACGGCGTCCACGGGCTTGCCTCCTCCCGACCCCGGAGCCCCGGCGATCACGGACGGGCCGGGCGCCACGGGAGCGCGGGACGCCACGGGAGCGCGGGACGCCTCGGGACGCCCTCGGCGCCGGTCTCCCTGCTACGAACCTACCCGCGCCACCGGCCCACCGCCGCTCGCGCGGCTCAGTGGTCGGAGTCCCACCGGGCTTCGAGCCGCCGGGTACCGTCCGGGGCCACGACCGGCCGCCAGGTCGCGCTCGGCCCACCGCCCCGGCGGGCGGCACCGGCCGACCCCGAGGCCGACGCGCCGCCCACGGCCTGGAGCACCGTGCTGTCGAGCGGGCTGTCGGCGAGCCTGCGGACGATCGCCGCCAGGGTCGACCCCGCGGACTCCCAGCCACGGGTGCCGGGGTGGAGCGGCCGGCGCTGGAACACACTGATAACGGTCACGTGGACCTCACCTCCGGTGGGACACCCTTCGCCTCTACGGCTCGAACACCCCGAGGCTAGTCCGGGCCGGATTCCCGCCGACCTGCTCCTGATGCTTCCTTGATTCCACCGGGTCCGTTACTGACGACGCACTGACACCGACGACGGCCACCGGCAGGACCGGCGCATGATGCCTCGTCAATCTCCGTAGTTCACTCAGCGATCATCTCTGCGCGGAGTTCCGCAGTACCCGGGACCGCGCGGCACGCGCCGCACCGGCCCCGGGCGAGCACCGGGCAGGGGACCGCGGCTACTCCGCGTACGGCTGGTCGGCTCCCTGGGCGCTGTAGCCGAGGCTCCAGATGTAGCCGTCCAGGTCGGTGAAGCTGCCGCCGTACCCGCCCCAGGGCAGGGCACCGGCGGGCTTGAGTATCGTGGCGCCGGCCTTCGCGGCCTGCGCGATGATCTCGTCCACCCGCGCCTCGCTGCGGACGACGTAGGTCAGCACCAGACCGCTGAAGCCACTGCCTTCGGCGTCCGTGCCCACCTGGTCGGCCAGACCCTTGCGGTCGTAGAAGCCGACCGGCGAGGCGCCGTCCGACTCGAAGAAGACCGAGATGCCGAAGTCGTTCTCGATCTTCCAGCCGAGGCCCTCGGTGTAGAACTGCTTGGCCCGGCCCAGGTCCTGGACACCGAGGAGGATCGAGCTGACGTGCGCTTTCATGCCTTGCTCCTTGCATTGCGGATGCAGACGTGCCGAACAACCGGCCGCCCAGGGCCCTTGTTACCGTTGCACTTGATCATTCGTCAATCCGTACGACGGGCGCGGATCGAGGAATGTGACAGACGGTCGGGCAGAGCACGGTCGGACAGGGCGCGGTCGGACAGAGCCCGGTCGGCCGCGGCCTGGAGGGTGTCGAGGTCCTCGGCGATCTCCGCGCCGGTGACGGCGTCCGGCAGCTCGTCCTCCATGTACCGCAGGGGGCGGTAGGACAGGCCCAGAACGGCCCAGCCGATCAGCAACGCCCCGCAGGCGACGAGGAGCAGGCCCGTACCCCGGCCGGGCCCGGTACCGAGGACCCGGCCCACGGTGCCGGCCAGCGCCCCTCCCGGCTCCAGCGTGCCGGAGAAGAACTCGGCGAGGGGTGGGGCGGTGAGGAAGGCCAGCGGGGTCATCGCGACGGCGAGCATCTGATTGGTGGCGAGCACCCGGCCCTGGAGGTCCGGGCCGACCTTGAGCTGGATGATCGCCAGCCAGTGCGCGTTGAGGATGCTCATGGACGCCCACCAGACGAGCGCGCCCACGGCTGCCAGCGTCACCGACGGACGCACGCCGACCAGGACGACCCCCAGGCCGACACCGACCACGAACCCCACCATGCCGGTCGCCCGCCGTGCGGTGCCGCCCCAGAGCGCCACGATCAGGCTGCCCGCCACGGCCCCCGCGCCGCCGACCGCGGTGACCACGCCCACCGCGGTGGTGCCGCTGAAGGAGAGCACGCTCGGGACCGTCAGCGTCACCGCGAGCGTGCCCAGGTAGTTCTCCACCATGAAGAACACGATCATGACCAGCAGCGGACGACGCCGGGCCAGGAACCGCCAGCCGCCGACGACGGTCCGGGCGAAGGACTCCTCCTGCCGACGGAAGAGCCGGTCGGGGAAGCGCACCCACAGCAGCGCGGCCAGCCCGACCAGGAACGACGCGACGTCCACGGCCACCACCCAGGGCAGGCCGACCAGCCCGATCAGCGCGCCGCCGGCCAGCGGGGCGATCAGCGTCCCCAGACCGGCGCCGAGGTTGGCCAGCCCGTTGGCCTGCACCAGGTACGGCTTGGGCACGAGCTGGGCGACGGCCGCCAGGTAGGCCGGCCGCCGGAACGCGGTCACCAGCGACATGACGCCCACGATCAGACCGACCTGCCAGAGCGCCAGGCTGCCGCTCCACAGCGCGGCCACCAGGGACACCGTGGCGGTCGCGGAGACGGCGTCGCAGGCGAGCATCACCCGGCGGCGGTCGATCCGGTCCGCCACCGCGCCGCCCAGCGGCCCCGCGACGATCGCCGGGAGCATCGCGAGCATGCTGATCAGGGCGTAGTCGAGGACCCGCCCGCTGCGCTGGTAGGCCCAGACGCCGAGGGCGAACGAGGTCAACGCGCTGCCGATCAGCGAGACCGTCTGGCCCGCGGCGACGAGGTAGAAGTCCCTGAGGTCCCGCCGCGCCCTCCCGCCGACGACCGTGACGTCCGCGATCGGCTCCGGCAGCAGGCCGCCGGCCCAGGCACCGAGCCGCTCGCCGACCAGCGCGGCGAGCTGGGCGGCCTGGTGCTTGAGGAAGTAGTGCCCTGCTCTGGGGAGGGTGGCCAGCTCGACCCGGTCGGCGAAGGCCCCCCACTCCGCGAACCGCTCCTCGTAGAGCTCCGTGGACCGGTCGCGTTCGCCGATCAGGCAGAGCACCGGCGCGCGCAGCCTGCGGGCGTCGGGCCTGGTCAGTTCGCCGGTGAACCAGCCCTGGGCCTGGTCCACGTCGTGGCGCAGCGCGCGCAGCATGGTCCGCTGCGCCGCGTCGGCCGCTTCACCGTTCGCCGCGCTGTTCCCGTCGCCGTCGCCGTTGCCGGTCCCGTCGCCGTCGTCGTCGATGCCGCCGAGGGTGCGCAGGAAGTCCCGGTAGGCCCGGTCCGAGGTCCAGCGGGTGGCCGGGAACTTGCCGCGCAGCCAGGTCGACAGCCGCCCCGGCAGCCGCGCACCGGGGAAGCTGCCGCCGACCAGCAGGCCCGTCACCGGGACGCCCTCGGCCTCCAGGCGCAGCGCGAGTTCGGTGGCCGCGGCCGAGCCGACACAGTGGCCGTACACCACCACCGGGCCGGGGCCTGCTACCGAAGCCGGTCCGGCCGGCTCGGCCAGCTCGGCGACCACCCGGTCGATCAGCACGGTCAGCGGGAGCAGCGGCTCCTCCGGGCGGGCCGGATCGTGTCCCGGCAGTTCCACGGCCAGTACGGCCGCGCCGGGAATCGCCGTGGCCAGTTCCGCGGCGAGCGGGCCGTAGGCGGCGGCCGAACCGCCGCCGTAGGGGAGGCAGACCACGGTGACGGTCGGCAGCCGGCCGGGCGGCGGACCTGCCAGCCGGTGCAGCAGGCGACGTTCGCCGTCGGGCCCTCCCGCCTCGGCCGCGTCGAGGAAGGCGGCCAGCTCGCGAACGGTCGGCCGGGTGAACAGGTCGATCACCCGCAGTGTCGGGTCGATGGCCCGGACCGCGCGCACCGCCCGGAAGGAGTCACCGCCCAGGGCGAAGAAGTCGTCGTCGATACCGATAACGGCGCCGATACCGGTGCCGACTCCGGTGGCCGTGCCGTCGGCCGCGCCCGGTTCGAGGACCTGCGCCCAGGCCCGGGCGACGCGCAGCTCGGTCGGCGTGCTCGGGGCGATGTGCCCGGCACTCGCCACCGGCTCGGGTGCGGGCAGGGCCGACCTGTCCACCTTCCCGTTGGGATTGAGCGGCAGCGCGGGGAGCACGACGATCGCCGAGGGCACCATGTAGTCGGGCAGTCGCCCGCGCAGGGCCGTGCGCACGCGGGCGACGTCCACGGCGGCCCCGGGCGCCGCGGGAGTCACCCAGGCGGCGAGCCGTCCGGCGTGGGCCTCGCCGACCGGCAGGACGACCGCCTCGGCGAGCTCCGGAAGGTCCCGCAGCGCCGTGGCCACCTCGCCCAGCTCCACCCGGAAGCCGCGGATCTTGACCTGGTCGTCGACCCGGCCGAGGAACTCGAACAGTCCGGCCTCGGTCAGCCGGACCCGGTCCCCGGAGCGGTAGCACCGCGCCTTGCCGGTCACCGGATCGGGGACGAAACGCTCGTCGGTCAGATCGGGGCGGCCGAAGTAGCCGCGCGCCACGCTCGGCCCGCCGATCCACAGCTCGCCGGGCACCCCGGCGGGCAGCGGCCGGCCGTCGGGGTCGACCACCCAGCAGTCCACGTCCGCCAGCGGCCGACCGATCGGAACCGTCCCCGAGCGCCGGCCCGGCGGGGTCTCCTCCACGGCGCAGCCGAGCACGGACACCGTGGTCTCGGTGGGGCCGTAGTGCACCTGAACGGCCAGCTCGGGCCGCGCGGTCCGGATTCTGGCCACCAGGTCCCAGGAGCAGGCCTCGCCCGCGAGAACGAGCAGCTTGCGCGGCAGCACGCGGCCGAGGTCCCCGTGGGCGGCGAGCAGTTCCAGGTGGCTCGGCACCATTTTGACCGCGTCGACCGGGTGCGCCTCCAGATACTCCCCGTACGCCTCCGGGTCGGTCGCCACCTCCCGGTCCACCAGGTGCACCGTGCCGCCGGTGGTCAGCGCCCCGAACAGGTTGGTCAGACCGAGGTCCGCCGCATGGGTCGACACCAGGGCGAACGAGCCTCCCGCGACGTCGCAGCCCGCCAGTCGCTCCGCCACCGCGTGCAGATAGTGGGTGATCTGCCGGTGCTCGACCGTGACGCCCTTGGGGCGGCCGGTGGAGCCCGAGGTGAAGATCAGGTAGGCCGGTGCGGCCGGATCGACGGGCACGCCGGGTGCCGTGTCGTCGGGCTGTTCCGGCGGTCCCTCCGGGGCGGACGGATCGTCGATGACCAGCAGCTCCGGAGCGGCGGCGGCAGGGCCCGAGCCGCTGCGCCACGGGAGGCGCTCCGCGAACTCCCGCTCCGCCAGGACGATCCGCGCGCCCGCCGTCGTCAGGATGTCGGCCAGCCGGTCGTCCGGGTAGGCCGGGTCGAGCGGCAGGTAGGTCGCGCCGGCCTTGAGGGTGGCGAGCAGGGCGACCACGAGCGGGGTCCGGCGGTCGGCCAGGACGGCGACCGGGTCGTGCGGTTCGGCTCCGGCCGCGAGCAGCCGGTGCGCGAGCCGGTTCGCCCGCCGGTCCAGTTGCCCGTAGGTGAGTACACCGTCGGGGCCCACGACCGCCGTCGCGTCGGGCCTTTCGGCCGCCCAGCGCTCGACCGGGCTGTGCAGCGGCCGGGTGAGGTCGAACTCCCGGCGCGGCCCGGAGAGCAGCGGTCCGTCCACCGGTTCCAGCGCCACCGCGCGCACGGGGCGGTCCAGATCGGACAGCACTCCGTCGAGCAGGACCGCGTACCACTCGGTGATCCGCCGCGCGGTGTGCTGCTCGAAGAGGTCGGTGCGGTAGATCAGCGACCCCTCGTAGGTGTCGCCGGTGGCGCCCGGGGCGTGGGCATCACCCGTCGCGTCGGCGTCGCCCGGGCCGCTCGACGAGGTGGCCGTGAACGCCAGGTTCAGATCGAACTTGGCCGTTGTCGCCGGCGGTGCGAAGACCCTCGCCGCCAGCCCCGGGAAGCGCGGCGCCACCGCCGGGGTGTCGATCACGTTGAGGAGGACCTGGAAGATCGGCGTGGTGGAGAGGTCGCGCGCCGGGCGCAGCCGGTCCACGATCCGCTCGAACGGGACCTCGGTGCGGGCGAAGGCCTCCAGCGCCACGTCGCGCACCCGGTTCAGCAGCTCCCGGCCGCTCGGCCCGCCCGACAGGTCGGTCCGCATGGTCAGTGTGTTGATGAAGAATCCGATCGTGCGCTCGGTGTCGGGATGCCGTCGTCCCGCCTCGGGCACGCCGACCGGCACGTCGTCGACGCCCGACAGCCGGGCCAGCAGCTCCTGCCAGACCGCGAGCAGCACCATGAACGGCGTGCAGCCGACCTCGGCGGCCCGCCCGCGCACCTTGGCGGTCAGAGCGGGAGGCAGGACCACCGGCAGTTCCGCGCCCTTCCGGTCCGCCACCGCTGGGCGGGGCCGGTCGGTGGGCAGGTCGAGGACCGGCTCCAGACCGGACAGCGCACGCACCCACCAGCTCAGGTCGGCCTCCGCGCGGTCCCCCTCCTCCGGCCGCCGGGAGAGCCAGTGCGCGTAGTCCGCGTACTGGACCGGCGGCGGCGCGGGAGGCTCGGCGAGCCCGAGCCGGGCCGAGTAGAGCGCCGCCAGTTCCGCCACCGCCACCGTCCTCGACCAGGCGTCGAAGGCGATGTGGTGGACCGTCAGCGCCAGCACGTGTTCCTCGGCTCCGAGCCGGAGCAGCATCGCCCGCACGGGCGGTTCCACGGCCAGGTCGAACGGCCTGCGCAGATCCTCCCGGAGGCGGCGGTCCAGCGACTCCCGCCCGCCCGGCCCGGTCAGATCGACCTCGGCCAGCGGCACCGCGTCCGCCGGACCCGCCACCGTCATCGGCTCGCCGTCGGTCTCGACGATCAGGCTCCGAAGGACCTGGTGCCGTTCGGCGAGGTCCCGCACCGCCCCCAGCAGCGCGGCGCGGTCCAGCGGTCCGCGCAGGTGCAGGGCGACCGGGATCTGGTAGGCGGTGCTCTCCGGATCCAGCTGGGTGAGGAACCACAGCCGTGCCTGTGCGGCCGACAGCGGGGCCGGCGCGTCCCCGTCCGGCCGGGCGGGTATCGCCGGGATGCTGCGCGCCGCGGTGCGGCGGGCCGAGGCCAGCCGGGCCCGCAGGGCGTCGGCGAGCCGGGGGTCCCGCCGCTCGGCGGACACCTCGGTCATGCGGCACCGCCGGCGGGGTGGGAGGCGG
>NZ_LGDO01000085.1:0-18060 GCF_001279805.1 Streptomyces sp. XY431 | reverse complement strand
GCGGTGTGCTGTTCGATGAAGGTGCGGGCCTGGTCGGGGGTGAGGGGGCGGGCGAAGAGGTAGCCCTGGCCGAGGGGGCAGCCCATGGCGGCGAGGAGGTCGCGCTGGTCGGTGTGCTCGATGCCCTCGGCGATGACCTGGACGCCCAGGGTGTCGGCGATCCTCGCGATGCCCTCCACCAGGGCGTACTGCTGCTGGGAGTGGCCGAGGCCGTCGATGAAGGACTTGTCGATCTTCAGGATCGAGATCGGGAACTCGCGCAGGTAGGAGAGCGAGGAGTAGCCGGTGCCGAAGTCGTCGATGGCGATGCCGACGCCGAGGTCGCCCAGGGTGCGCATATCGGTGTGGACGCGGTCGTCCCGGCGCATCAGGACGGACTCGGTGAGCTCCAGGACCAGTGACTGCGGCGGGATCCCGGAGGAGCGGATCGCGCCGCGCACCACGTCCACGAAGCCCGGGTCGCGGAACTGGCGGGCCGAGACGTTGACGTTGACCCGCAGCGGCGGCAGGCCGACGGCGGCGCGGGCGGCGGAGCTGGCGGCGTGCCAGGCGGCCGTCTCCTGGGCGGCGCGCTCCAGCACCCAGGCGCCGAGCGGCACGATCTGGCCGCTCTCCTCGGCGAGGGCGATGAACTCGTCCGGCAGCACCATGCCGCGCCGGTCGTGCGGCCAGCGCACCAGCGCCTCGAAGGCCACCAGCGCCCCCGAGGCCAGGTCGACGATCGGCTGGTAGTACAGCCGGAACGCGGACTCGGCGATCGCGGTGTCCAGGTTCTCGTTCAGCTCGTGCCGCGCCACCAGGCCCGCCTGCAGCGACGGCTGGTAGTGGCACCACTGCCGCTTGCCCGCCGACTTCGCCGAGTACAGGGCCAGGTCCGCGTGGCTCAGCAGCTCGGTGGCGTCCACGCTGTCCTCCGTCGTCGCCACCCCGATGCTGGCCGACACCCGCACCGCGCCCGCGCTCAGCCGGAACGGCTCGGCGAACGCCGCCAGCACGCCGTCCGCGAGCGCCCCGACGTCGGCCGGCGCCAGCGCGTCCTCCACCAGCACCGCGAACTCGTCGCCGCCGAGGCGTGCCGCCGTGTCCGAGGTGCGCAGTGCCGTCGAGACCCGGAGCGAGACGGCGATCAGCAGCTCGTCCCCGACCGCGTGCCCCTGGGTGTCGTTGACCATCTTGAAGTCGTCCAGGTCGAGGAAGAGCACCCCGGTGACGGCCCCGCTGCGCTCGCCCCGGGAGAGCGCGTGGCTCACCCGGTCCAGGAACAGCACCCGGTTCGCCAGGCCGGTCAGCGAGTCGTGGAAGGCCCGGTGGGTGAGCTCGCGCTCCATCTTCCGCTGCTCGGTGACGTCGCGCAGGGTGAGCACCAGCCCGTCCACCGTCGGATCGGCCCGCAGGTCGTTCGAGTGCACCTCGACCTCGATCGGGGTGCCGTCGGCGCGCAGCAGCCGCCAGTGGTCGCGCTGGGAGTCCAGTGCGGAACGGCCGGGGCGCGAGGCGGCGAGGCTGGAGTCCCGGCTGCGCATCCGCGCCAGCGCCTTGCCGACCGACCGGCTGTCCTCGGTCGGGACGAGGTCGGTGATCAGGGTGCCGGGCAGGCTCGGGTAGCCGAGGACGCGCTCGGCGGAGGAGCCCGAGGCGTAGCGGACGGAGTCGTCGGAGTCGAGGATCAGGATGACGTCGCTGGCGCTCTGCACCAGGGTGCGGAAGTAGGCCTCGCTGTCCCGCCGGGTGATCTCCTGGCTCAGCATGACACGCTCGACGGCGAACGCGGCCTGGCCGGCCAGGATCTCCAGCGAACCCCAGAGGCTGGCCAGCTCCTGCTCGGTGCCGGTGACGATGAGGGCGCCGATCAGCGGGTCCCCGGACGGGCGCTCGGCCAGGGTGAGCGGGCACAGCAGGGCGCTCGGCATGCCGTTCAGCCGGGTGGCGAGGCCGTTGCCGATGTCCTCGACGGACAGCAGCCTGGTCTCCCGGTAGGCGGCGAGGGCGAGCACCTCGTCGGACTCGTGCTCGGCGCCGAGCAGGTGGCGGTCGGCGCCGCGCTCGGCGTGCCGCACGTGCAGGACGCCGCCCTCGGTGACGGCGAGCAGCGCCACATGGCCGGGTTCGGTGGGCATCAGGGTGGAGGCGGCGGCCTGGACGGCGTCGGCGACCTCCTCGACCGTGACGGCCGAGGTGAGGGCGGAGCCCGCGACCCGCAGGGCGCGTTCCCTGGCGACGGCCTGGCGGCGGGCGCGCACCACGACCGCCAGCCGGGCGAGCACGAGCAGGTAGATCACGGCGGAGAAGGCGCCGATCACCCCGGCGTTGCTGGTGTTGCCCGCGCCGGCCTCGATGATCAGGATGGTCGGCGCGATCAGCGAGGCCGCGGTGAGCAGGGCCAGCCGGCCGGGGCTGAGGTCCGGCTGCTGGCTGGGGATGGGTCTGGTCAGCTCGACCATGGACGGGTGCAGGGCGGCCGCGCCCCAGGCGGTGTAGAAGGCGGCCCAGCCGAAGTCCACGGGGGTGCCGATGTGCCAGTTGCCGTGCAGCACGATCAGTCCGTAGGCGATGTCGGAGACCAGGAGGCCGACGGTGCCGACGGCGAGCAGTTGGAGGGAGCGGCTGACGCCGCCGCGTGGCACGACCAGACGGAGCAGCAGGGCCAGCACCACGACGTCGCCCAGCGGGTAGGCGATCGAGACGGCCTTCTGGAACCAGCCGAGGTCGGGGTTCCGCGCGTAGGGGAGGATCAGGTAGATCCAGACCAGCAGCGCCAGACCCATGGTGAGGATGAGCGCGTCCAGCAGGCTGGCCCGGTCCTGATGCGCGGTCCGCCAGCGGATGAAGCCCAACACGCCTGCCGCGTACAGCAGGTACTCGGCCAGGTAGAAGCCGTCGGCGATGGACGGGAACGGGCTGCCCAGGTGCAGGAACTGCATCTGGATGACCTGGACCACCTCGCCCGCCGTGAAGCTGAGGTTGGCGAGCGCCAGCAGGTACCAGTAGCGGGCGTGCGAGGGGTGGTTGAGGCGGACGCCGACCACGATGGCGGCGACGCCGCCCAGGCCGATGCCCGTCCACCAGATGATCCGCTGAGAGGGATTGGCGTAGTAGATGCCGGTGAACAGCACCATCCACGCCAGGTAACAGGCCATCAGGCGTTGGCGCCGACGTGTCAACGAGCTACCTCCTCCGCGACATCACCCTGGACACCCGTGGTGACGGGTGGTGGGATTTCCGGGCAGGGGCTCGCGAGCGCCCGGGCCGGGCCGGGGTGGTCCGGTCGAACGTTCGAAATGGGCCTTGAGTGCGTATAGTCGGAAATGTCGCACCTCCCAGCATTCTGCCGCCACAGCACGAGGTCAAGCCGGTGGATGAAGCAGTGGACAGCGCACGGGGAGTACGTGCCGGAGCGGGCTCCGGACGTCACGCCGTGCTGGTCAACGAGGACGGTCAGTATACGATCTGGCCCGGGGACTTCACGGTCCCGGGCGGATGGCGGACGGTCTTCGGGCCCGCCGAACGGGCGGAGTGCCGTCGCTACGTCGAGCGTGAGTGGCGTGCGCCGGGGCTCGGCCTGGGCCCGGGCGGCCCCGGGGCTTCCGTCGACGGTCGTGGCGCCGGTAGCGGCGGCAGCGGCGCCGCTGGCGCCTGTGGCGCCGGTCCGACGGGCCGCGCGGACACCGTGCACGGGCTGGTCCGGGCCCGGGCGGCGCACGACCCGGACGCCCTCGCGGTGGTCACCGACGAGGAGACGCTCACCTACCGTGAGCTGGACACCCGCAGTGACCGGCTGGCGGGCGTGTTGCGCGGCCTGGGCGTCGGCCCGGAGCGGGTCGTCCCGGTCTGCCTGGAGCGCGGCGCGGACCTGGTGACCGCCCTGCTCGGCGTGCTCAAGGCGGGCGGCGCCTTCCTGCCGCTGGACCCGGCGCATCCGCGGCGTCGGCTGGCCCGGCTGGTCGAGGACTGCGGGGCCGAGGTGGTGGTCTCGGCGGACGGACGGGCCTTCCCGGGGGTGCGGGCGGTGGCGCCGGACGGGGGCGGGGACGAGGGAACCGAGGTGGGAGGGGACGAGGGAACCGAGCTGGGCGGGGACCCGGCCGGCCCGGACGACCTCGCCTATCTGATCTACACCTCGGGGACCACCGGCACCCCCAAGGGCGTGCCGGTCACCCACCGCTCGCTGGTCTTCACCCTGGGCCGGGTGGTCCACGCCTACGGGCTCACTCCGCACGACCGTGTCCTCCAACTGGCCGCACTCGGCTTCGACACCTCGCTGGAGCAGGTCTTCGCGACCCTGGCCGCAGGCGCCACCCTGGTGCTCGGCGGCGCCCGCACCTGGGCACCCACCGAGCTGGCCCACCGGATGCGCGAGCTGCGGCTGACCGTCGCCGACCTCACGCCCGCGTACTGGCACCACCTGCTCGGCCTGTTCCCGCCGGGCGGGCCCGCGCCGGAGGGCCTGCGGCTGATCATCGTGGGCGGCGACACCGTGCACGCCGACGACTGCCGGGCCTGCCTGGAGCGGCTGCCGGGGGTCAGGCTGGTCAACGCCTACGGGGTGACCGAGGCCGCCGTGACCTCCACGCTCTGCGAACTCACGCCGGAGGCGCTGGAGCCCGGGGCGCAGCACGCCGGTCCCGGCCATCCGTCCGCCGCGCCGGTCCCGATCGGGCGTCCGCTGCCCGGGGTGCGGGTGCACCTGCTGGACGCCCGGCTCAGCCCCGTGCCGCCCGGTGAGAAGGGCGAGATCTATCTCGGCGGCCCCGGACTGGCCCGCGGCTACTGGCGGGCGCCCGGGCTGACCGCCGAAACCTTCCTGCCGGACCCGTACGCGCCCGAGCCCGGGGAGCGCATGTACCGCACCGGCGACGCCGGCCGCTGGCGGGCGGACGGCAACCTGGAGATCCTCGGCCGCTTCGACGACCAGCTGAAGGTCCGCGGCCACCGGGTCGACCCCGCCGAGGTCGAATCCGTGCTCGCCGCCCACCCCGACGTCCGGCAGGCCCGGGTCGCCGCCGACGGCAGCGCCGACGGCAGCCGCGTGCTCATCGCCTACTACACGCTCACCGAACGCGCCTTGTCCGGGCCTCACGCCCGGCGCGGACGGATCCGCTCCTACCTGGCCGAACGGCTGCCGGACTTCATGGTCCCGGCGGACTTCGTGCTCCTCGACAGCATGCCGCTCACCCCGGCCGGGAAGATCGACCGCCGCCGGCTGCCCGACGCCCGGCCGCAGCTGCAGCGGCGGGACGGCCAGGAGGCGGCCGGGGGCGGCGACCCGATCGGCGCGCGCCGGGCCGGAGCCGCGCGCGGGTCCGGGGTCGGGGCCGGCGCCGGGGTCGGGGTCGGGGTCGGGGTCGGGGTCGGCACAGTTTCGCCGAACGGCTCGGCCCCGGCCGGGGGCACCGGCTCCGCCCTTGAGTCGGGCGTCGCCCAGCTGTGGTCCGAACTCCTCGGCGTCGAGGAGGTCGGACCGGAGGACGACTTCTTCGACCTCGGCGGCAACTCCCTGCTCGCCATGGAGATGCTCGCCCGTGCCCGGATCATGTTCGGCATCGACGTCACCCGGATCCGCTTCCTCACCCGTTCGCTGCTGCGCGACGCCACCCTGAGGGCCTTCGCCGCCGACACCCTCGCGGCCCGCACCGGCGGCCCGGCCCGGGCCGCCGGTACCGCCCGGGCCCAGGACCCCACGGGCGACGACGTCGACGGCAGCGACCGCGACGGCAGCGGCGAGGCCGCCGTCGACTGGGTCGCCGAAGCCCGCCTCGACACACCCGTCCGGCAGTCCTGGAGCCCCGCGCCGTCCCGCGCCGAACCCACCGAGATCCTCCTCACCGGCGCCACCGGCTTCTGCGGCGCCCACCTGCTCGACGCCCTGCTGCACACCACCGACGCCCGCATCCACTGCCTGGTCCGCGCCCCCGACGAGGAACACGCCCTGGAACGCCTCCGCGCCGCCCAGCAGCGCTTCCTCCGCCAGGACCTCGCCGACCGCCGCGTCGTCCCGCTCGTCGGCGACCTCGCCGAACCCCTGCTCGGCCTCACCCAGCAGCGCTTCGAACACCTCGCCAACACCCTGGACGCCATCCACCACCTCGGCGGCCAGGTCAACTTCATCTACCCCTACCACCAGCTGCGCGGCGCCAACGTCGACGGCACCCGCGAGATCGTCCGGCTCGCCGGGCACTCGCGCGGCATACCCGTCCACTACCTGTCCACCCTCGCCGTGGTGGCGGGCTTCGGCGCGGCGGGCATCGGCGAGGTCACCGAACGGACCCCGCTCGCCCACGCCGACCGGCTCGCCGTCGGCTACGTCGAGAGCAAGTGGGTCGCCGAACAGCTCCTGCACCAGGCCGCCGAGGCCGGGCTGCCGGTCACCGTGCTGCGCACCAACGACGTCACCGGCGACCTCCGCACCGGCGTGATGAACACCGGCACCGAGATGTGCGCGCTGATCAAGTACATGGCCGAGAGCGGGAGTTGCCCGGCCGTCCGGCTGCCGCTCGACTTCGTTCCGGCCGACCGGTTCAGCCGCGCGATCTGCCACATCGTCACCCATGCACCCGCCATCGGCGAGGTCTACCACCTGACCTCGCCCGGCCCGGCGGACCTCCCCGAACTCGCCGAACGGCTGCGCGCCCGGGGCCACCCCGTCGACGAAGTCCCGTACGAGCAGTGGGTGCAGGGCCTGGTCCGGTTCGCCGCCGGGCACCCCACCCACCCGATGACGCCGTTCGTCCCGCTCTTCGTCGACCGCGTGCCCGGCACCGAACTGTCCATCAGCGAGATGTACTTCCGCCCCACCTTCCCGCGCTTCGACCGGGCCAACACCGAACAGGCCCTGGCCGGCAGCGGCGTGGTGCTGCCCGCCGTCGACGGCGGCCTGCTGGACTTCTACCTCGACCGGCTGACGGCGGAGGGCTTCCTCTCCCCGCCGGTCGGCACCGCGCCGCTCGGGGCGGTCCGATGACCGCCACCACCCCCGAGGAGCTCTTCGCGACGGTGGACGTGGCCGGCGCCCCCGCCGACGGACCGGCGGCGTTCGGCGGCGACCTCGCGCCCGGCACCCTGCTCGCCGCCTACCGGCACGGGCTGTTCCCGCTCCCGGCCGCCGACGACTACGCGAGCGCCTTCAACGAGGCCCGCCACGAGGAGGCGGTGGAGGCCGGCCGGATCGCCCTGCTGCCGGGGCCCGCGGACGCGGACCCGTACGCGCTCGCCTGGTGGTCGCCCGACCCCCGCCCCGTCCTCGCCGCCGACGGCGTGCGCCTCGGCCGCAAGCTCTCCCGGCTGCTGCGCAACCGGCTGGACTGGTCGACCACCGCCGACGCCGCCTTCGAGCAGGTGCTCGCGGCCTGCGCCGAGGGCCGCGAACCCCCGTGGCTCACCCGGGAACTGCGGGAGGCGCTCACCGCCCTGCACCGGCTGGGCGCGGCCCACAGTGTCGAGGTGTGGGAGGAGGGGGAGCTGGTCGGAGGGGTGTTCGGGATCGCGGTCGGGCCGGTGCTCAGCCTGGACTCGATGTTCCACCGCCGCCCGGACGCCGCCCGGGTCGCGGTCGCCGACCTCGCCGCCCGCTTCGCCGCCGTCGGCGGCCGGCTGCTCGACGCCCAGTGGGACTCCCCGCACGTGCGCTCCCTCGGCGCCGCCCCGCAGCCCCGGGCCCACTACCTCGCCGCGCTCGCCGCCGGGGCCGGGCCGGGGACGCCGCTGGACACCTCCCGGCTCCCGGCCGTCCGGCTGGCCCCCGCGAAGCCCCGCCCGCCGTGGCCGCCCGGTCACCGGCACGGGCACGGGCACGGGCGCGGACACGGGCACGGGCACCGTCCCGCCGCGAGCGCCGATCGCGGCTGACGAGTCGGCGGCGCGTCGGTGGCGCCGCGGGCCCGGCCGAGGGTGACCCGGCCGCCGTCGGTCGGTTTCGGGGCGGGTGGTGGTGGGCACGGTGGCGGGCATGCTGTCGGTAGTGGTCGCCCCCTGGGGCGGGGAGCCGGTGTTCGAGCGCGGCGGGGACGAGCCGCACGACGCCGCGAGCACGATGAAGATCGCCGTCCTGGCCGCCCTGCACCGCGCCGGGGCCGACCTCGACGAGGCCGTGCCGGTGGTGAACTCCTTCGTGTCGCGGGCGGGCGGGGAGTTCGCCAACGATCCGGACCGGGACAGCGACCCCGTCCCGTGGCGGCTCCTCGGCGGCACCGCGCCGCTGGGCCTGCTCGCCGAGCGGATGATCACCCACTCGTCCAACCTCGCCACGAACCTCTGCCTCGCCCGGGCCGGTCACCAGGCCGTCGCGGAGGTCTGGCGGCGCGCGGGCGCCACCCGGAGCGGCAGTCCGCGCGGGATCGAGGACTACCCGGCGCGGGACGCGGGCCTGCACAACCGGGTGACGGCCCGCGACCTCGTCCGGCTGCTCCAGTCCCTGGCCGGGGAGCCGGAGTTGCTCGCGCTGCTGGAGCGCAACGCGTTCCGGGTCGACCTCGCGGCCGGGCTGCCGCCGGGGACCGGGGTCGCGTTCAAGAACGGCTGGATCCCCGGCGCGCGGCACTGCGTGGGGCTGGTGCGGCCCGAGGACTGCCCGCCGTACCTGCTGGCCGTCTGCTACACCGGCCCGCTGGCCTCCGGCGCGGACGGGGCGGAGGACGATCCGGCGGCCCGGCTGCTCGCCCGGGTCTCGGCGGCGGTCTGGGCCCGCCGGCACGCGGTCACCGGCGCGCCGGCCGCCGGCCGACGCCCGAGGGCGGTCGGCCGGCGGCCGGCGGAGAGTCGGTAAGTCGGCCTGTCAGCCCGTCAGTACGGCTTCACCAGGAAGTGCGCCGCGCCCGGGATGCCGACCTTCAGCAGCTCGTCCTCCTCCGGGGTGGTCGGCGTGCCGGTCTCCTGCTTGAGGATCGCCCGGGACAGCGCCTGCACCCACATGGCGCGCGGCCGGCGGCGCTCCTCCCAGGCGGCCAGCGCGGTGGGCACCGTCTCCGCCGCGTCCAGGCTCTGGGCGAGGACGAGCGCGTCCTCGACGGCCATCGCCGCGCCCTGGGCCAGGTGCGGGGTGGAGGCGTGCGCCGCGTCGCCTGCCAGGACCACCCGGCCGACGTGCCACGGCTCCTCGACGGTGACCTGCGAGATCCGCGAGTAGACCACCGCGGCCGGGTCGGTCACCTGCGCCAGCGCCTCGGCGATCGGCCCGCCGAAGCCCGCCAGCCGCTCGCGCAGCTGCTCGTGGGCCTGCTCCTGGTCCGGCCGGAAGTCCTCGGCCTCGGCGAACACCGAGCCCAGGTACATGAGGTCGTCGCTGATCGGGGTGAGCAGCGCCTTGGCCTTGAGGTTGCCGGTGGACATCACCACACCCTGCACCTCGGGCGAACGCGGCAGGGTGACACGCCAGTTGGCGAAGCCGGTGTACTCGGGCGCGTACTTCTCGCCGTAGAGCCGCTTGCGCAGCGGCGAGCCGATGCCGTCGAAGCCGACCACCAGGTCGTAGCGCTCGCTGCTGCCGTCGCTCAGGGTGACCGCCACCTGCTCGCCCTCGTCGGCGAGTTCGGTGATCGTGGTGCCGAACCGCAGGGTCGCCCCGGCGGCGGTGGCGGCCTCGCCCAGCACCCGGGCCAGCGCGGGGCGGGGGATGCCGTTGTTGGACGGCGCCCCGTCCATCCGCGGCTGCGGGATCTTCGCGAGGATGCCGCCGGTCGGGTCGCAGATGGTGAGCACCTCCCACTCGAACCCGGCTGCCAGGCACTGCTCCAGCACACCGATCTCGCGCATCACGTGCAGCGCGTTGGACGGCTGGATGATGCCGACGCCCAGGGCCTCCAGGGCGTCGCGCAGCTCGACGACGTCGACCCGGTGGCCGCGGCGGGCGAGGGCGGTGGCCGCGGTCAGGCCGCCTATGCCGCCGCCGTGGACGAGGACGCGCAGGGGTGGGGTCATGACGGGGTGCTCCAAGGTGTGGTGGGAGAGAGGTGGGGAAACGTTTCAGCGGACCGGCGCGCCGGCCGACAGCTCCATGAGGTGGTCGACCAGTGCGAGCAGCAGGTCCCGCCCGAACGACCGCACCCGCACGTCCCCGATCAGCATCGGGACCTGCGGGTCGAGGTCGAGGGCGGCCCGGATCTCGTCCGCCGTCCGGGTGTTGTGGCCGTGGAAGCAGTTGATCGCGACCACGAACGGGATGCCCCGGCTCTCGAAGAAGTCGATCGAGGCGAAGCTGGTGTCCAGCCGGCGGGTGTCGGCGATCACGACGCCGCCGAGCGCGCCGTTCACCAGGTCGTTCCACATGAACCAGAAGCGCTCCTGTCCGGGCGTGCCGAACAGGTAGACCACCAGCTCCGGGTTGACGGTGATCCGCCCGAAGTCCAGGGCGACCGTGGTGGTCTCCTTGTTGTCCACCCCGGCCAGGTCGTCGACGCCCTCACTGGCGCGGGTCAGGTACTCCTCGGTGCGCAGCGGCGCGACCTCGCTCACCGCGCCGACCAGGGTGGTCTTGCCGACCCCGAAGCCGCCGGCGATGAGGATCTTGACGGCCGCGGCGACGGCGGTGGCGGTGGCAGGGGCGTGGGAGGAGGGCGAGGAGGAGGGAGAGGAGGGGCGAGGTGCGGATGGTGCCATGGTTCAGAGCCTCCGGAGTCCTTCACGTACGGCCGTCAGCAGCCCGAGGTCCAGACCGCCGTCCCCGGCGGCCCGGGCCACCGAGATCGGGGCCCGGGCCAACAGCATTCCCTGGGCGATCAGGTCGCCCAGGAGGATCTTGGTGACCGACACCGGCAGGTTGAGTCCGGCGGCCACCTCGGCCACCGCGGCCGGCCGGCGGCACCGTTCGAGGATCAGCCGGTGCTCCGGCTGGAGCCCGCGCGGACCGGACGACCGGGTGGCGAGCGCCTGGTCCGCGAGCTCCTCCACCGTGGTCATCAGCGTGATCAGGGTGAGGTCGTCGCGCTCCGGCGCCGTCCGGCCGCGGGTGATGGTGTAGGGGCGCACCATCGTGCCCGCGCCGTAGTCGTCGTCCTCGTCCTCTTCGGGCAGCTCGCTCCAGTGCGGCCTCACCGGGGATTCACCCCCGGTTCCTGGCGGCGAAGGCGTCGAACTCGCTGCGGACCGGCGTGGTCAGCTTCTGGCCGACCTGCTGGACGAGCTGGTGCATGGCCACCGACATCACCTCGGCGTCGACCTCCTGGTCGGCGACCACGGCCAGGTGGGTGCCCTGCGCCGCGGCGATGACGAACAGCCAGACCTCGGCCAGCTCGACGATCACCTGGTGGACCGGGCCGCCGTCGAACAGCTGGCCGATGCCCCGGGCGAGGCTCTGCTGACCGGTGGCCACGGCGGCCAGCCGCTCGGCGTCGGACCGCTCGATGGTGCGGGAGTGGCTGACCACCAGGCCGTCGTCGGAGAGCAGCACGGCGCTTCTCGTCCCGGGGACCGTGTCGACGAGTCCGTCCAGCAGCCAGTCGAGGTCCTGGTGGGTGGCGATGGTGCGGTTCATGACTGCTCTTCCGTCCTCGTGGTTCGGGGGTCCGCGGCCGGGAGGGCCCAGGGGGAGGGACCCGGCGCGGGAGTCGGGGTTCCGGTGGCCGTGGGGGAGGCCGGGCCGGACGGGGGGAGGGTGCCGCGCCCCGGCGGCAGGGCACCGGCCGCGGGGCCGCCGGCGGGGGACCGGTCCTCCGCGGTGCCGAGGCCGCGGGCGGCCCGGGACTGGCGCTGGAAGGCGCCGACCGTGGCACCGGAGCGGCGCGGCGGGCGCTGGAACGGGCCCTCGGCGGTCCCGGATCCGGGGGCGTTGCCGGTCGCGTTCCCGAAGCCGGATCCGTAGCCGGTTCCGAAGCCCGGTCCGTAGCCGGTTCCGGTGCCCGTCCCGGCCGCGCCGTACGGGGTGCGGGGCGGCGGCGGGATGCGCAGCTCGGCGGCCAGGCTGGCCTGGCGCACCCGCTGGGGCAGCGGCGGCTGGAGACCGCCGCCCGGGGCGCCCGGGGCGCCCGGGGCCTCGGCCGGGGGGTCGGCCGGTGCGACGGCGGACCCGGGGAGCGGGTTCGCCGGCTGCCCGTCGTGCTGCCGCCGCTCCGCCAGCCGGTAGTGGTCGGCGGGCCGGTACTGCTCGTCGGCGTACGGCGCCTCGGCGGGCATCACCGTCGCGTAGGCGATGTCCGGGTAGGCGGGAGGGGCGTCCCCGGCGGAGCGGGGGGAGGTGTCGTAGGGCTGCCCGTCGTAGCCGTGGCCGCCCTCGGCGGGGGCCGGCGAACCGTGCTCGACCGGCTGGCCGTGCTCGGCCGGCGGGTGCAGATAGCCGTCCGCCTCGACGCCGGGGAAGGCGCCGCCGCGCTCGCCGAAGACGTCATGCGCGTCGAAGGCGTCGGAGGTGCCGAAGGCGTCCGGGGCACCGAAGGCGTCGGAGCCACCGAAGCCGTCGGGCTCGCCGAAGCCGTCGTCGTGCTTCCCGAAGTCGATTCGGACCGGGGCGCCGAGGAGCTCGTCGTCCGACGGGGGCACGTACTCGACGTACCCGAACGCCTGGGCCTGGGAAGGTGCCTGGGCGCCGGAGGCCGCGCCGGGGGTGACCACGGGGGCGCTGCCGGCGGAGAACCAGTCGCCGCCGGCCTGGCCGGGGTGCGGAGCGGCGTCCGTGTGGGCCGCGCGCTCCTCCTCCTCGTCCACCGCGACGACCGCCGACGAGGTCGTGGTGTCCGCCGTCCGCACGGGCTCCGTCGTGGCCGGGACCGCCGGGGAGGGCATCTCGGTCACCGAGGCGAGCGGCACGGGCGACTGGGCCCGGTCCGCCGGACGCTGCCGCCGGGCGAGCGGGATCGGCGTGACCGCCGCGTTGTCCGGCAGCCCGGAGTCGCCGTCGAGGATCAGCTCGCCGGGGACGAGCACGACCACCCTGGTCCCGCCGAACGCCGACGGCCGGAACTCGATCTGCAGGCCGATCGCCGACGCCAGCCGGGCCACCACGTGGAAGCCGAGGCGGATGTCGTCGCCGCGCGCCAGCATGTCCGTACGGGGCGCCTCGTCCGCGAGCGCGGCGGCCATCAGGGCGTTGGCCGTGTCGTACTGCTCCGGGTCCATGCCCAGGCCGCGGTCCTCGATCTCGATCGCGAGCCCGCGGCCGACCACGGCCGCCCGGACGTCGACCGGCGTCGGCGGCTTGGAGAAGCTCGCCGCGTTCTCCATCAGCTCGGCGACCACGTGCGCGATCGGGCCGACCGCCCGCTCGGAGAGCCACGGGTGGCCCTCGACGTCCAGCACGATGCGGCGGTACTCCTGGACCTCGCCCTGCGCGGCGCGCAGCACGTCCAGCAGCGGCACCGGCTTGCGCCACTTCCGCTGCGGCTGGCCGCCAGCCATGATGACCAGGTTCTCCTCGTAGCGGCGCAGGCGGGCGGTCAGGTGGTCGAGGTCGAACAGGCCCTCCAGCACCTCCGGGTCCTCGTGCCGCCGCTCCAGGGCGTCCAGCTTGCGCAGCTGCTGACCGATCAGCAGCTGGGTGCGGCGGGCGATCCGCTGGAGCAGTCGCTCGAAGCCCCGGTGCTGCTCGGCCTGCCGGACGGCGGCCCCCAGCGCGGAGGTGCGGGCGAGGTTCATGGCCTGGCCGAGCTGCGCCAGCTCGTCGCCGCCGCGGGCGTGCGCCCCGGCGGTGATCGCCCGGCTCTCCGCCTCGACGTCCACCTGCTCGCCGCGGGCCAGCCGCTCGACCACCTCGGGCAGGGTGTGCTCCATGTCCTGCGCCTGGGCGTGCAGGTCGTTGATCCGGCGGCGCAGCGAGCGGGTCAGCCGCCAGCTGGCGAGGACCACGACGATCACCGCGAGCAGACCGATCACCGAGGTCAGCGCGACCCGGGTGAGCAGCGAGAGGATCGAGCCCTTGCCGACCTCGACCACGCCCTCGGTACGGGTCTCGATGGCCTTCACCAGCTGCGGGTTGACCTGGTCGACGGCCTGCCGCCACTGGTCCTGGAGCTGCGGCAGCCGGACGGTGCCGGTGGCGTCGGCGACGGCCGGGCGGGTGAGCGCCTGCTCGACGGCGGCCTTGGCCTGCCACGCCGGACCGCTCATCAGCTCGGACCAGGCGGCCCGCTCGCCGGCCGGTACATAGGGCACGACCTGGACGGTGAACAGGTGGTCCTGGGCGCCGATCGCCTGCTGCACGAGCTGGTAGTCGGAGGCGCTGAGCTTGCCGGACGGCCAGCCCCGGGCCAGGATCGCGTCCTCGCGGGCCAGCATCTCCTTGGCCCAGAACGAGTTGACCAGGGTCTTGGAGATCCAGGTGACCTCACCGGTGTCGACATGGCTGAGCGCGGTGAACAGCCGCAGGTCGACCGCGATCAGGTCGGTGTAGTACGCGTAGACGCCCTGCTGGTCGGTGGTGCCCTTGTCGACGAGGGCCCGCTGGTCGCCCAGCTTCTCCATCGCGCGCCGGGCCTCGGCGACGGCCGTGCGCACCTCGGTGGGCGCGCTGTCGGCGGTCTCGCCGGACAGGGTCTGGAACTTCTCCACGGCCTCGTCGGTCAGCTGGCGCTGGCGCTTCAGCTGGTCGGTGACGCTGCCGGGCCGGGCGAGCGCCTCGGCGCTGAGCCGGCGCTCCTCCTGGAGGTTGTAGTAGACGATGTTGGACGGCTGTCCTGCCTTCTGTGCCAGCAGGCCCTGGGCGGCCAGGCGCTGGAAGTCGAAGAAGGTCACGCCGCTGGTGACCGCCCAGAGGGCGGCCAGGGCGATGCTGGGGACGAGGGCCAGGACGAGCAGTGCCGTCCGCAGCGACAGGCGCGGTCGACGCCTGCGGGGGGCCTTCGGCGTCGGGGGCCGCCGATTCGCACGCGCGCGCAGAGCTGACTCCTTGGGGCTGGCGGTCGGCCTGCGAGGGTCGGACCGTCCGGGGCACGGGCTTTATGACGAAGCGATACTAGTCATACGGTGTGTTAGGAGTGAAAGCCCGTTCGATCTTCGGGCAGTGCACACACAAGTCCTTAACATCGCGGTAGTACGCGGTTCACGCCCGGACAGGGTCTCCCGGCGGTGCTCCGACACCCCTCCCGGGCCGGTCGGACGGTGTCTGCCGCCGGTTCGCCCCGCTGTCGGGACGTGCCCGTCGGAGGAAGAACGGGAAGGCCCCCGGCGGAGGTTCACCGCCGGCGTTCACGACCGGCGTTCACAGCCGGGACCGCGGCCTCGCCGCTCGGCCCCGGGACGGGTGGGGGAGGATGGTGCCATGACCGACGACAGCCTGCCCGTCCGCAGCCGGGCGGTGGCCGACGCACTCGCCGAGGCCGGACTGCCCGGCGAGGTCCGCGTCCTGCCGGACTCCGCCCGCACCGCCGCCGAAGCCGCCGCAGCCCTGGGCTGCGAGGTCGGCGCCATCGCCAACAGCCTGGTGTTCGTCTGCGACGGCGCGCCGCTGCTCGTGATGACCAGCGGCGCCCACCGCGTCGACACCGGCCATCTCGCCCGCGAACTGGGCACCGGCCCGATCACCCGGGCGAGCGCCGCGCAGGTCCGGGAGGCCACCGGCCAGGCCATCGGCGGAGTCGCCCCGGTCGGTCACCCCGCGCCGCTGCGCACGGTCGTGGACACCGCCCTCGCCGGCCACACCCTGCTGTGGGCCGCTGCCGGGCACCCGCACACCGTGGTGCCGATGACGTACGGGGAACTGCTGGAGCTGACCGGCGGCACCCCGTCGACGGTGGTGCCGCCGGTGTAGCGGGCCCGGTGTAGCGGGCCCGGGGTCCGGCGGGCCCGGGGCCGCCGGCAAGGTGTTACGCGATGCCGAACGCGGCGGCCCAGCGGGCCGTCCCGGACGGCAGCGGGTGCCGGGCCGGGTCCAGGCTCAGGGCCATCCACGCCTCGTCCGGCGCGTCGACGGTGAGCGTGATGCCGTGCTCCGAGGCCCGGCCGAAGCCGAACCGCGGGTAGTACCACGGGTGCCCGAGCAGGATCACGAACCGCTCACCCCGGGCGCGGGCGGCGTCGAGTCCGGCCCGTACGAGGGCGGAGCCGGCGCCGGACCGCTGGTGGTCGGGGTGCACGGACACCGGACCCATCGCGAGCGCCGGGGTGTCGCCGATGAAGGCACGGGTGAGCAGCACATGGCCGACGGGGCCGGCCTCGGCCCGGGTGGTGACGACGATCGAGAGACCGTCGATCCATGCCTCGTCGGCACGCAGGGCCTCGACGAGATCGGCCTCGGACGGCCGCCCGAAAGCGGCGACCGTCAGCTCGTGGACGGCCGGGAGGTCGCCGGGCTGCTCGACCCGGGTGTGCCAGGAGAAGGAAGGCAGGGAAGAGGACGGGGAAGAAGACATGGGAGTCCCTTGGAGAAGGGGCCCCGGAGAGCGAAGGGCGTCAGACCGGGACCCGGGAGGTGAGTACAGTCCGGGTGCCGCGCAGCACGTGCGCAGCGGCTGTCACCGCGACCACAATTCACCTTCCCTGTCTCCGTGACGGACCTCGCGCGAGCTCGAACGGCCATCGGGCCGGGCTCGCCGATCGACGCTAACACGGGCCCCCGACGCGGCGCGAAGGGTTTTCCGCACCGCCCCGGGCAGCCGTTCCCGCCGCCGCGGTGCTCAGCGGCGGCGGGCGGCGCGGGCGACAACGAGCAGGAACAGGCCGCAGACCGTGACCACCACCCAGCCGGCCCGGGAGGCGGCGGTGAGGCCGGCCGGGGCCGCACCCGCGACCAGACCGCCGGCGATCGCGATGCCCACCGCCGAACCGAGCTGGCGGGCCGTCGAGGTGATCGCCCCGGCCACCCCCGCGCGGTCCGCCGGGAGTCCGCCGACGGCCGTGTTGGTGATCGGCGCGTTCGCGAAGCCGAAGCCGACACCGAGCAGCAGCAGGGCGAGCAGCAGGGCGGGCAGGTCGGCCGCACCGGACAGGCCGCCCGTGCCGGACAGGCCGCCCGCGCCGTGCGGGGCGTCGTCGACCAGGAACGCCCGGGCCAGCAGCAGCGCCCCGCCGGCCGTGGTGAACCAGGCCGCGAGCAGCAGCGGCCGGCGCGGCCCGCCCCGGCCCACCAGGACGCCGGACAGCGGCGCGCACACGGTCGCGCCCAGCGCCATCGGCAGCGAGGCCAGCCCGGCGGCCAGCGGCGTCCACCCCCGGGCGTGCTGGAGCTGGAAGGTGGTGAGCAGCAGGGTCACCGTCAGCGCGACGAACACCGCCACCGCGCCCAGCACCGCCGTACTGAACGCCGGCCGCCGGAACAGCCCGAGGTCCATCAGCGGTTCCTCCCGGCCGCGTTCGGCGAGCACGAACCCGGCGGTCGCCGCCGCGGCCGCCGCGTACCCGGCGAGCGCCCAGGGCGACCCCCACCCGATCCGCGGTCCCTCGATCAGCACGGCCACCGTCGCGCTCACCGCGACGGTGAGCAGGAGCTGGCCGGGCAGGTCCGGCCGGCGGGCCCGGGGCGCGCGGGACTCGGGCAGGAAACGGACGCTCAGCAGCACGGCCGCCAGCACCACCGGCACGTTCACCCAGAACACCGAGCGCCAGCCGAGGGCCGCCACCAGCGCGCCGCCGGTGACCGGCCCGGCCGCCATGCTCAGCCCGAACACCGACGCCCAGACCCCGATCGCCCGGGCCCGCTCCCGGGGGTCGGGCATCGCGTTCACCACGATCGCCAGCGCCACCGGGCTGAGCATCGACGCGCCCACCCCCTGGAGGGCGCGCGCCGCGACCAGTGCGCCGGCCGAGGGCGCGAGCGCGCACACCAGCGAGGCGAGGCCGAAGACGACCAGTCCGCACTGGAAGACCCGGCGGCGTCCGAACCGGTCCGCGAGGGCCCCGGCCGAGATCAGCAGGCTGGCCAGGACCACGGTGTAGGCGTCCACGATCCATTCCAGGTCGCGGGTGCCGACGCCCAGACCGTGCCCGATCGCGGGCAGGCCGACGTTGACGATCGTGGTGTCCAGGCCGACCAGGAACAGGCTCAGCGCGCAGACCGCGAGCACGGTCCACCGTCGGCGCGCGCTCAGCGGGGGAGGGGCGGGGGCCGCGGCGGTCGCGGTCTTGGGGGGGCTGGTCGCGGGGGTTTCGGCGGTCGCCTTCCCCCCCATCCTCGCCCTGGGCGCCCGGCTCCCCCCTGCCCCCCCCGGC
>NZ_LGDO01000084.1:0-24189 GCF_001279805.1 Streptomyces sp. XY431 | reverse complement strand
GCCGCCCCCGCCCGGGTGGCCCCCACCACAGCCCTCACCCTCGGTGCGGGGACCGTCGCCCTCTGCCCGCCGAGCCACCCCTGCCCGGCCGATGTCACCCGCAGGCAGGGTCGGGGGTGAGAGTGGCCGAGTAGGACGGGTTCCAGAGGCGGTCGGCCTCGCCGCGGGCGAGGTGGGCCTCGTATATCCGCACCTTGGCCCGCATCACGTCGAGCGTGCCCTGGAGTTCCCGGACCTGTGCCTCCACGTGGTCCTGGTGCCGGCGCAGCAGGTCGAGCCGTTCGTGTTCATTGCCCGGACCCTGGCGGGCCAGCTGGATGTACTGGCGGATGTCCGCCAGGGCCATGCCGGAGGAACGCAGCCTGGTGCAGATCGCCAGCCACTCCAGATCCTCCTCGTGGTAGACCCGGCGGCCGTTGGACAGGCGGCGCACCGGGTTGGCGAACAGGCCCTCCCGCTCGTAGAAGCGCAGCGCGTGCACGCTGAGCCCGCTGCGCTGCGCCACCTCACCGATGCTCAGGTCCACGTATCCCCCTCGTACCGCTGTTGATCTAGACCCGACTCTAGGACCTAGCGTCGGGGCATCGACCCGGAGGGGCATCAGCCCATCGGGTCACAGGCTCATCGGGTCGAAGGCTCATCGGGTCATCGGCCCGTCGGAACGGGGAGAAGAATGAGTATCTGGTTCGTCACCGGCGCATCGCGGGGGCTCGGCGCGGCGATCGTCCGCGAGGCGCTGGACCGGGGGTACGGCGTGATCGCCACCGCGAGGGACGCGTCGGCGGTGCTCGCGGCGTACCCGGACAGGCCGGACGGTCTGCTGGCGGTGGACGCGGACGTGACCGAGCCGGGGCAACTGGCGATCGCGGTGGAGGCGGGCCTGGCCCGGTTCGGCCGGATCGACGTCGTCGTCAACAACGCCGGTTACGGCCTCGTCGGCGCGATCGAGGAGACCTCGGACCGGGCCGCCCGGGACCTGTTCGACGTCAATGTGTTCGGTGTGCTCAACACCCTGCGGGCGACGCTGCCGACCCTGCGCGACCAGCGGTCCGGGCACGTCCTGAACATCGGCTCCGTCGGCGGCTTCGCCACCGCCCCGGCTACGGGCCTGTACGGCGCGTCGAAGTTCGCCCTCGAAGGCATCTCCGAGGCACTGCACGGCGAGCTCGCCCCGCTCGGGGTCCGGGTGACGATCGTCGAGCCGGGCGGCTTCCGCACCGACTTCCTGGGCGGCTCCAGCCTGCGGACCGAGCCGGCCTCGATCGCCGACTACGCCGAGGGCGCGGGACCGGTGCGCGAGGCGCTGGTCCGCTACGACGGCCACCAGCCGGGCGACCCGGCGAAGGCCGCCAGGGCCGTGGTCGACCTCACCGAGGTAGCCGAGCCGCCGCTGCGCCTCCAGTTGGGCGCGGACGCGGTCGAGCGCGTCCAGGCGAAGCTGGAGCTGGTGCGGCGCGAACTCGACCAGTGGCGGGAGGTGGCGCTCTCCACCTCCGCCTGACGGCCGCCGTCCGGGTGCCGGGTGCCGGGTGCCGCGCACCGCGCACCGTGGTCCGCTCCCGTCGCACCGGGCCCGGCACGGCGGGAGCGGACCGCGCGTACTGCTCCCGCGCGATCCGCTCCCGACTGCCCTTCACACCAACGGTGTTCGACCCCGGAACCTGCCGTGTGTCAGCGGCAGAGGGCCGCGTCGACCGCGTCGGTCAGCCGCTTGCCGGTGGGCGCGTCCGGGATCGTGGTGACGGTGATGTTCACGGCCCGGCCGTCCTCCGTGACGCCGCCCCGGGTCCGGTAGCCGGGGGAGGTGCCGCCGTGGCCCCAGACGAGGCCGCCGCAGGTCAGCGGCCTGCTCTGGATCCCCAGGCCGTAGCGGACCCCGTCGCCCAGGAGCTCGGCCGGGACGGTGGTGCGCATCTCGGCGAGCTGGGCGGCGGGCAGCAGCCGACCCGCCAGCAGCGCGCCGTAGAAGGTGTTGAGGTCGGTGTTGGTGGACACCACCGCCCCGGCGGCCCAGGCCATCGAGGCGTCCATCGCCGTGTAGTCGACCAGCGGCGCGTCCGGGGCGGTGCGCAGGTAGCCGTGCGGATGGGTCTCGCGGAGGGCGGTCTCCCCGGCGGCCGGCACATAGGTGTGGCGCAGGCCGATCCGGTCGATGACGCGCTTGGTGACCTCCTCGCCGAACGGGCGGCCGGTGACCTTCTGGATCAGCAGGCCGGCCACCAGGTAGTTGGTGTTGCTGTACTCCCAGCCGGTCCCGGCGGGGAACCGCGCCTTCTGGACCAGGGCCCCGTCGAGGAGTTCGCGCGGCTCGAACCAGCGGTACTGGATGGTGGTGAAGTCGGCCAGCGCGGGGGCGTCCATGTAGTCGGGCAGGCCGCTGGTGTGCTGGAGCAGCTGGCGGACCGTGATGTTCCGGCCGTCGAAGCCGTCGCCGCGCACCAGGCCCGGCAGGTAGGTGTCGACGGCCGTGTCGAGTCCGACCCTGCCCTCGGCGACCAGTTGCAGGACGACGACGGCGACGAAGGCCTTGGTGTTGCTGCCGGCCCGGATCTGCCCGTCCACCGGGACCCGGGCCCCGGTGGCCAGGTCGCCGACCCCGGCGGTGTAGGTGCGGCTGCGGCCGTCGCGGCCCTTGACGGTGGCGAGGGCGGCGGGCATCCCGTCCTCCTTCACCAGCGCGTCGAGGCGCTGCTGCACGGAGTCCGGCCGCGGGGCGGCGGCGGCCGGGGCCGGGGCGAGGGCGGTCAGGGCGAGCCCGGCGGTGGCCGTGGCCGCCATGGCGTACCGCACGAGGCGGATGTGGCGCGCCCTGCGCTGCGGGGCGTGTTCGTACATCGGGACTCCACTGCTGGGAAGCGAAGGGGGAAGGAGGAAAGGGAGCTGCCCGGGGATCAGCGGCAGAGCGCCTCGTCGACCGCCTTGTCCACGCGCTTCGCGGTGTCGCCGTCCGGAATCGTGGTCACGGTGAAGTTCACGGCGCGGCCGTCGTCGGTGGTGCCGCCGGAGGTCTCGTAACCCGGGATCGTCCCGCCGTGCCCCCAGGCGACGCCGCCGCAGGAGAGCGGACGGCTCACCAGGCCGAGTCCGTAGCCGGCCCCGGGGCTGATCGCGTCGGCGGGGACGGTGGTGCGCATCTGGGCGAGCTGGGCCGCGGGCAGCAGTCGGCCGCCGAGCAGCGCGCCGTAGAACCGGGTGACGTCCGTGTTGGTCGAGACGATCGCGCCGGCCGCCCAGCCCCAGGACGGGTCCAGCTCCGTGTAGTCGCGCAGCGACCCGTTCTCGGCGCGCTGGTAGCCCTTGGGGTGGGCCTCGTGGATCGTCATGTCCCCGGGGGCGGGGAAGTAGGTGTGGCGCAGGCCGATCCGGTCGATGACGCGCTTGGTGACCTCCTCGCCGAGCGGGCGGCCGGTGACCTTCTGGATGATCAGGCCCGCCAGCAGGTAGTTGGTGTTGTTGTACTCCCACTGGGAGCCGGGCTCGAAGTGGGCCTTCTGGGCCAGCGCGGCGTCGAGGAGTTCGCGCGGCTCGTAGTAGCGCTTCGGGTCCTTGAGGACGTTGTCGCGGTCCACGTACTCGGGCAGGCCGCTGGTGTGCTGGAGCAGCTGGCGGACCGTGATGTTCCGGCCGTCGATGCCCTCGCCGCGCACCAGTCCGGGCAGGTAGTCGTCCACCTTCGCGTCCAGGCCGACCTTGCCCTCGGCGACCAGCTGCAGGATCACGACGGCGGTGAACACCTTGCTGTTGCTGCCGATCCGCACCTGGCCGTCCATCGGCACCTTGGCCTTGGTGGCCGCGTTGCCGACGCCGGCCGTGTAGGTGCGGGTGCGGCCGTCGCGGCCCTTGACGGTGGCGAGGGCGGCGGGCACCTTGTCCTCCTTCACCAGCGCGTCCAGGCGCTGCTGCACGGCGTCCGGGCGCGGTGCGGCGGAGGCCGCGCCCGGGGCCAGGACGCCGGCCACCACGGCGGCGCCGACCACCGCGGTCACGGCCGCCGCCATCCTGCGCCGGCCGGTGCGGAGGCGGTTCGGAAGGGGGTGCTGCGGTGCGTGCTGGTTCATGGGAAAGCCCCTCTGGTCAGGGCGCCGGAGCTCTTCTCGGCGCCCTCCAAGAGGATCATTCGACGAACCGTCAATCCGTCCGCGCAGGGGACGAAACTGCACCGGGATCGTGCTCCGGGGCGGGGCCGGGCACGGGACCGTACTCCCGGGGCCTGCGGGGGCAACTCCTACGCCGGTGCCGCCTCGTGGAGCCGGGTGAGCAGGGCCATCAGCTGCTTGCGCTCGTCCGGGGCGAGCGGCGCCAGCAGTTCGGCGTTGGCGGCTTCGGCCAGCGCGCCGCAGCGGGCGAGGACGGCGCTGCCCTCCGGGGTGACGGTGACGGCGTTCTTGCGGCGGTCGGAGGGGTGGGGGCTGCGCAGGACGAGGCCCTCGGTCTGGAGGTGGTTGAGGATGCCGACCATGTCCTTGGGGTCGACGGACAGCCGGCGGCCCAGGTCGGCCTGGGTGACGGGCCCGTACTCGGCCGTCGCGGCCAGGACCGCGTGCTGCATGAGCTTCAGCCCCTCCGCGGCGATGGCGTCGGCGACCATGCCCCGGCCGCGCGCCGCGACCCGGCCGACGAGCCAGGTGGGCAGGGACTGGATGTGCTGGAGCGCGGAGGCGGGGTCCGGCGCCGAGGCGGGGTCCGAGGCCGGGGTCGGGTCCGAGGCCGGGTCAGGGGTCAGGTCCGAGGTCATGGGTTCAGCCTATCCAAAACCGTTGGACATCCCAATGATATTCGCCCTATCGTTGGGATATCCAATGAGTTCGGACGAAGGAGGTCCTGTGCTGCGCATTCGCCATGAGGTCAACGGCGGACCGGAGGTGCTGTTCGCCGAGGAGGTCGACCGGCCCGAGCCGGGCGCGGGGGAGCTCCTGGTCCGGGTGGAGGCGGTCGGGGTGACCCTGCCCACCGTGCGCAAGCTGCGGGAGAGCGGCGAGCCGGTCCTGCTCGGCGGTGAGGTCGCGGGGGAGATCGTCGCGCTGGGGGCGGGAGTCGCCGGCTTCGGGGTCGGAGACCGCGTCACCGGGCTGTGCTTCGCCGACGCCTACGCCGAGTTCGCCGTCCTGAACGGCGCCATGGCGTCCCGGATCCCGGACGGCGCGACCGCCGTGGAGGCGGTCGCGCTGGTCCGCAGCGGGCTGGTCGCGCGCGGCGCCTACGAGGCCGCACGTCCGGAGCCCGGTGAATCGGTCCTGGTCACGGCGGCGGCCAGTGCCGTGGGCACGCTCGCCCTCCAGTACGCCAAGGCCGGTGGAGCGTCCCGCGTCGTCGCCGCCGTCAGCAGCGCCGACAAGGCCGACTTCGTCCGCGGACTGGGCGCCGACGAGGTCGTGCTCTACGGGGACACCGACTGGGGCGGCCCGTACGACGTGATTCTCGACGGCGTCGGCGGCGAGCTGCTCGGCCCCGCCGTCCGGGCCCTGGCGACAGGCGGCCGGCTGGTGGCCTTCAGCTCCGGCGGCGGCTCCGTGGAGGCGTACGAACTCCTGCTCCGCGGCGCCTCGTTGATCGGCTTCCAGATGCGGGCCGTCGCCGTCGGCAGGCCCGAGCTCTACCACCGCTGGCTGCGCGAGCTCTGGCAACTGCGAGACGCGGGCACCCTGCGCACCACCGTGCACGAGGAGATCCCGCTCCGCGACGCCGCCCGGGCCCACGCCGTCATCGAGCAGCGGCGCAACCTCGGCAAGGTCGTCCTCGTCCCGTAGGGCCCATGGGCCCGTCCGGTCGATCGAGCGACTCGCCAGGGAAAATGCGGTGGCGGCAGGGGCGTTCGCGGGCGATCATGGCCCGCATGAATGATCAACCCGAGCGGTGGACCCAGGCGACCGTCTATCCCGACATGTGGCTGAACCCCGACGACGACCCCCGTGACAACGAAGGGCCTTCACCGGACGGGGAGTTGCCGACCCTGCGGGAGGCGATCACCAACTACCGGCTCACCCTGCGGCTCAAGTGCGAGGGCCTGGACGCCGAGCAGCTCGCCCGCCGCTCGGTGCCGCCGTCGACGATGTCGCTGCTCGGCCTGGTCCGCCACCTCGCCGAGGTGGAGCGGGACTGGCACAACTGGATCACCGACGGCGAGCGGCTGCCCAAGCTCTACGGGGCACGGGACGCGGACTTCGACGGAGCCGTGGCCGAACAGGCCGTGGTGGACGCCGCGTTCGCCGATCTGGAGCGCGAACAGGCGGCCCTGGATGCGACGTTGGCCGTCCACTACGCGGACCTCGGTGCGCGCGTGGGCCGGGAGGGGCTGGCGATCCGCGAGGTCATGCTGCACATGGTGGACGAGTACGCCCGCCACTGCGGCCACGCCGATCTCCTGCGTGAGTGCGTGGACGGCCGGGTCGGTCAGTAGCCGCTCCGGCGCGGGCGCGGGCCGCACGGGGCGGCGGTCGTCGGCCGGTCGATGACCTCCCGGGCGGACTGGGTCGACGCCCGGAGGTGGGGTGGTGCGGGGCGGGGACGGTCGGGCGCGGTGTCGCGCTTCCGACGCGGTGTTCCCGGGGTCAGCGACCGGCCGGACGATCGACTGTCCGGCCGGTTCGCTGTGTGCGGCGACAAGCCGCGGTGGTGCTCAAGCGCCGAGGCGGGACAGGAGCAGGCGTGCCCGCCGGGTCTTGGTCTCGGCGCGGTTCTTGAGGTACAGCGCGTGGGCGAGGCGGTGCTGCTCGGCCTCGCGCATCCGCTCGTTGATGATGGCGCGCGCGGTTTCGAGGTGGTAGGTCATGACGGTTGTTCCCCCTGCCGGTGGGTGGCCCGCCGATGGCTTTGGCATCAGCCCCAGGGCCCCCCTTGCACCTATGATTCTACACCAGTTTTCGAGACCTGCTCTCCATTTCCCAGTCGAGTTGGGCTGTTGTCCTGGTGTTTGAAGGTCTGTCGGTTGGTGAGCATTAGGTGTGCCGGGTGTGACCACTCGCCGTCCAGCGGCGGACGGGCGGGTGTCGCGCGCGCAGCCCCCGCCCGTCCGCCTGTCCCTCCGCCTCTCTGTCCCTCCGCCCCAGGTCAGGCGGCCTCGACGGGCAGACCGGCCTCGACCCAGTCCTGGATGCCCTCGCGGTACTTGCGGACGTCGGTGTAGCCGAGCGCGGTGAGCCGGTCGGCGACCTGGCCGCTGTTCGGGCAGGCCGGGTTGGAGCAGTAGGTGACGATCGCGGCGTCACGGTCGGGGAGCACGGTCGCCGCCCGGGCGTCGATCTCGGCTGCGACCAGCGCCACCGCACCGGGAAGGTGCTGCTGGGCGTAGTAGTCGCCGCCGAGCGTGTCGACGACGGTCACGGCGCCGGCCTCGATCGCTGCTGCCAGGTCGTCGCGGGTGATGAGAGCGGTCATGCCGCCACCTCCAAGAGAATCGGACTACAGTCCTGTTATGGCTCACGACAGTACCGGACCGCAGTCCGCTTATGCAACGCCCCTGGAACTGCTGCGCACGCCGCCGCCCAAGGAACGCGCCGACGCGGCCCGCAACCGGATCGCGGTGCTGAACGCGGCCGCCAGACTGTTCGCCGAACACGGCGTCGAGGCGGTCTCCATGGACCAGGTCGCCGCCGCCGCCGGCGTCGGCAAGGGCACCCTGTTCCGCCGGTTCGGCGACAAATCGGGGCTGGCCGCCGCCCTCCTGGACACCCGCGAACGCGTACTCCAGGAGGCCGTCCTGCACGGGCCGCCCCCACTCGGCCCCGGCGCACCGCCCGCCGAGCGCCTGGCCGCCTTCCTCAACGCCTACCTCGACTACCTGCTGGAACACCTGGCCCTGGTCCGCATGTCCGAGACCGCCACCCCCGGAGCCCGCTACCGCATCGGCGCCTACCGCTTCTGGCACCGCCACGTCGCGATCCTGCTCACCCCCACCCCCGACCCCGACCCCACCGCCCACACCCTCCTCGCCGCCGTGGCCGCCGACCACGTCGCGGCCCTCCTGCCCGAGCTGGGTGAACACCGCATCCGCGCCAGCCTGCTCCGCCTCGCGGAGCGCTCCATGTGACGGCCCGCCCCGGACGCCACTGGCTCGCACCGCCCGCACCAGCGGCACCGGGCGTGCTCCCGGTGCCGCTGCACTGTCACAGGACGGTCCCCGCTCGGTGAACGGAACCCGATCGCCGTTCCCAACTGCGGTTCGCAGCAGCATTCTTGGGCTGGCGACCGGACGTCACGACCCGTCCGGGCGAAGGCGGGGACGCCGGACCCGGCCCATTGGACGGGGCCCTCCAGGCGCGAGCGTAGGGGGACAGGTGGGAGCGGTCACGGTCATCGGCGCCGCCGCGGTGCAGAACGAATCCCGGCCCGCGTGGATGGGGGCGGTGATCCGGGGCGGGCAGCACGTCGCAGACGCGCTCGGCATCCCCGCCCATCTGACCATCATGGACCCGGACACCGCCTTCGGTGTGATCGCCATGCCGGTCCTGCTGGCGCTCGTCCTCCTGGGTGTCCAGGCCGGGGCCATCGCACGCGCCGTCACCTCCCGGGAGTTCTGGGACGACACCGGCCGCCTGCTCGGCGTGGCGCAGTTGCTGCTGCTGGTGCTGGCCTACGCGTTCGGGGCGGGAGGGCGGTCCCGCTCGTTCGGCGCCGCCGTCGGGGACATCCTCTCCGGGCAACTGCCGGACCTGCTGCCGATGGCCGTCGCGACCCAGTGGTTGCTGCTCTCCGTGCTCTGGCTGGTGGTGGGCGCGTCGGCCGGAGTCCGCCGCTCGGATCTGACCGCCCCGTTCGACGCCGTCCGCGGCATGGCCCTGATCGCGGTCTTCGTGGTGGCGTTCACCGCCGCCTGGATGGCACCGCCCAGCGGCGCGGGACCCGCCGGCCGACTGCCCGCGGTGGTCGCGGTCGGCGCCGTCCTCCTCCTGTTCGGCTACCTCGGCGCCGTCAGCCGCGGGCACGAGCAGCGGCCGCACATCGCGCGTCGGCGCCGCGAGGCGCTGGAACACAGCTTCCGCAGGCCCGGCGACCCACCGGGGCGCGGTCCGGAGAACCGGCCCGAGGAGGCGTTGATCGCCGCACTGCTCGCCCGGGGGCAGGACCGGCCCGTGCGGCCGACGGACAGTATCTGGCGACCCGCCCCGGCCCTGGTCCTGCGGCTGTGCCTGCTCTGGGCCGCGCTGCTCGGGGTGCCCGCCGCAGCCGTCACCTGGATCTTCAGCAACGGACACTTCCCCCCGCCCGACCTCCCGGGCGTCCTGCGCGTCGAACTGGCCGTCCTGTCCGTCATGGTGCTGATGATGGTGTTCTCGTTCCGGCGCAACCTCGACGGCCGGATCCGGGTGTCCCCGGCCGTCCCGCGACTGATCGACCTCAGCCTGCTGCTCTCGGTCGGCTGGCTGGGCCTGTCCGGTGCCTTGAGCTCCCCGGTGACCCTCGGGCCGCTGCCCGCATGGGTGGTGGCGCTGGGGCCGCCCCTGGTGATCGCCGCGCTGGTGCTCGTCCTCGGCGTCCTCCCGCACCGGCGGCAGACCCCGCGGCTGCCCCTCGCCCTGGCTGTCGCCGTCGCCGCCGGACCACTCGTCCTGCCCCTGCGGTCGGCCCTCGAACACCTGCTGGGCGGGATCGTGCACGCGCTCGGGTAGGCCGGCCCGACGCCGGTGGACAATCACCTTCATGGATCAGGGACTTGCAGCGCTCTTGGGCGCGGTGGTGGGTGTTCTCGGCACTGCCTCCGCGTCGGCGATCTCCAGCGGGGCGGCACGACGCCAGCTGGAGGGGCAGGCCAAGGTCGAGCACCTCCAGTGGCGCAGGCCCGGTGGTACGCGCACTGATAGGCGACGCCCCGGATCTGTCGGAGGCCGACCGTCGTTTCCAAGCTGCGCAGGAGCACTCGGTTCTGCTGCAGGCCGCGTGGGCCACCCTTGCCGTCGAGGCCCCCGAGCCGGTGGAACAGGCTTACCACGGCGTCCACTTGGGACTCCACTCGATGCAGAGCACCCTTCTGGCCCGGCGCGACTCCTCGGGCGCCCGGGACCGCAAGGTCAAGTACGTGGAGTGCCACGCCGCCGAGGTGACTATGCTCTCCGAGCACCTCGGAACCTCTACATCGGCAGCACGGTCGGCGTTGGTCGACGCGAACCCCGGCGGCCCGTCGCGAAGGGGATGGGGAGGGGGTAACCGCTGCGCGGTCAGGATCGATGGTGGGATCGCCCTCGCATGCGCGGGGAGCAGCGTCCGCACGTCCACCCCGGAGCGCTCCAGTCGGGACCAACCCCGCATGCGCGGGGAGCAGCCAGTTTTCCGCGCGCATCATGTGGTGTGGAGGGGACCAACCCCGCATGCGCGGGGGGCAGGTGGAGCCGGAGAGGGTTCCGGGCTCGATGGCGGGACCAACCCCGCATGCGCGGGGAGCAGATCCGGTCGAGCGCGGCCTGCACGGTAAGGCCGGGACCAACCCCGCATGCGCGGGGAGCAGCGTCCTGGCCTCCGACGAACCGGCCTGACATCGGGACCAACCCCGCATGCGCGGGGAGCAGAGAGGACGGCCCGGAGGCGGCGGTCGGGGTGGCGGGACCAACCCCGCATGCGCGGGGAGCAGCTGCGCCGGTACGTCGAGGCCATCGGCGGCACCGGACCAACCCCGCATGCGCGGGGAGCAGGGAGGCAGCGGTGGCCTGCGCGGGGAGCAGCGGTCGGTGTAGCCGTCGGTGTCGAACTCCCAGGGACCAACCCCGCATGCGCGGGGAGCAGTCGGACTCCCCGGTGGACCAGAACTTCTGCCGGGGACCAACCCCGCATGCGCGGGGAGCAGAAGATCGTGGGCATGTCGGCACGGGAGAGGGAGGGACCAACCCCGCATGCGCGGGGAGCAGGACCTCGGTGACCCGGGCCTTGGCCTCGCGCAGGGACCAACCCCGCATGCGCGGGGAGCAGTGTGAACAACCTCCTGATCACCCCGGCGCCACCGGGACCAACCCCGCATGCGCGGGGAGCAGGCCACTCCACGTTCGCCGAGGGACAGCTCGGCGGGACCAACCCCGCATGCGCGGGGAGCAGCTGGCTGCCGCCGCCACGCCACCGAAGGAGGTGGGACCAACCCCGCATGCGCGGGGAGCAGGCCACCCGAGGTGGTTGATCCCGTCTCGAATCGGGACCAACCCCGCATGCGCGGGGAGCAGTACACCCGGCTGATCACCCAGGCCGACGCCGCGGGACCAACCCCGCATGCGCGGGGAGCAGGACCTGGCGTTGGCTGCCCAGTCGCGTTTGATGGGACCAACCCCGCATGCGCGGGGAGCAGAGTTCATGAGCTGGGGGTCTATCCAGCGGTGGGGCGGGATTTTGCAACTTCCAGAGATTCGGGCATTTCGGTCACCTTCGCCAGCAGGGCGCTCACCAGGGTCACCCTATCCATCCCAGCCGAACCCGCCTCCACTCACCGTGCGGAGTGCACCGATGGGCGGTGCCTGGCCCGAGGCACGACAGCGCGGTGGAGCGCTGGTTCGCCGTCCGGGGTGATGTCGCCGTCGGCGCCGTCCAGGAGCCCATAGCGCTGATCGGGTGAAACCAGTCCCACAATTCGAGCGCACGGTGGAGCCGGTAGCCGTCGAGGGCTCCGTGCCATCGGTAGGGAGCGGACCGCAGCCCTCGAAGAGTGTGTCGCGTTCGGGCTTGCCGCAGCCGAGGGAGTAGTCGGCCTCGGCCACGTCGATCAACGGGTCCGCAGCGACCGCGTTCTCCGCCCTTCTGCCGCTGCGCCTCGTCGAGCCACCGCCCCGTGCTCAGCCAGGGTTCGACCGGCGCCGCCGTCAAAGCAGGCCCAGTGACCCCGACTCGAGTCAGGGAGCGTCCTGAATTCGGATCATGGTGTGGGTCTCAGCCTGTCGAGACGGATGACGGTGGCGGCCATGAGGGAACGTCAAGCCGACTTGACGGCGCCCACCGGCGACGGCGCGGCGACCGGCGGCGGGTCGGGGAGTCGGCGGCGGGTGCGGATCGGGGAGAGGTAGACCGGGAGGAAGGCGGTCGCGAGGAGGGCGCCGCCGAGCCAGAGGGTGGGGTGGAGTCCGGCCAGTTCGCCGAGCAGTCCGGCCAGGGCGGCGCCGATGGCCAGCGCACCGGTGAGCAGGAAGCGGAAGGTGGCGTTCATCCGGCCGAGCAGCGCGTCGGGGGTCATCCGCTGGCGCAGGCTGACGCCGAGCACGTTGTCCATGCCCGTCTTGAAGAGCAGTAGCAGCCAGCCGAAGCCCGCCACGTACAGCCGGGCGCCGTCGCCGATCAGCGGCACCAGCAGTCCGGCGGGCGCCACGCAGAGGCCGGCCAGGCCGAGCGTACGGCCGAAGCCGACCCGGGCGGCGAACGGCCGGGCGCAGCGGGAGCCGCACAGGAGCCCCAGGCCGCCGACCGCCCAGAACAGGCCCAACGCACCGGCGGGGAGGTGCAGTTCACGGACGAACAGCACCGGCAGCAGGGTGTTGACGATCTGGAACCCGAGGTTGGTGAGGGCCGCGGTGAGCGCGAGGGCGCGGAGCTCGGCATTGCCGAGGACGTGCCGCAGCCCCTCCCCGATCTGCGCGCCGAGACCGGGAGCACCGGTGCCGGCGGTGCCGGCCCCGGCGGCGGCCGGCGAGGCCGGCGAAGGCGCGGGGGTGTCGCGCAGGGCGATCAGGCGCAGCGCGGAGGCGAGGTGGCTCACGGCCGTCACGGCGACGGCGGCCGGCGCGGTGAGCAGCTGGACCAGGGCGCCGCCCGCACTGCGCCCGGCGATGTTGCCGACGGCCATCAGGCCGACCATGGCGGAGTTCGCCTGCACCAGATGCTCCCGACCGACGAGTTGGGGCAGCACGCTCTGCGAGGCGACGTCGTAGAAGACGGTGGCGCAGCCGCTCAGCAGCGCGACGGCGTACAGCTGCCAGAGGGTGAGCCCGCCCAGCCACCAGGCGAGCGGGACGGAGATGTACAGGGCGGCCTTCGCCAGGTCTGCGACGACGAGGACGCGCCGGTGGCGCATCCGGTCCACCCAGGCGCCGGCGGGCAGGCCGATGACCAGGAACGCCAGGGTGGCGAGGGTGGCGAGGGCCCCGACCTGCCCGGCGCTCGCGTCGAGGGCGGCGACGGCGATCAGGGGCAGCGCGACGTAGCCGATGTTGGTGCCGAGCTGGGTGAGCGCGGTGGCGGTGAACAGAGTGCGGAAGTCGCGTATCCGCCAGGGTGATTCGGAGCTCATCGGTCCGTTCGTTCGGTCGGTGGGGCGAAGGGTGGGCGGGCCGACGGAGCAGGCACGGCAGGCGTGGCCGACCGTTGCCGAGGGCGCTGCGGTCGGGTCAGGAGGACCCCGGCCAGCACCATGATCATTCCCGCGACGGCCCGAAGACTCAATGCCTCGTCGAGGACGAGCGCGCCGAGCCCGGTGGAGACGACCGGCAGCAGATAGCCGACGGTGGCGGCACCGGTGGCGCCCTCGGTGGCGATGAGCCGGTAGTTGAGGTGGAAGGTGAGCCCGGTGGAGACCACCCCGAGGACGGTGACCGCCGCGAGCGCCCGGACGTTGAGCCCGTCCGTGCTGCCGGCAGCGGCCGGCAGCGCCAGCGCGCCGAGACCGGCCGCGACGGTCAGCTGGGCGGCGGAGAGGGCGAGGGGGGCGGTGCCGGTGTCGGCGAGCACACGGCCCATGTAGGTGAAGGCCACCGCGTAACTGGCGGCCGCGCCCAGCAGCGCGAGCGCTCCCCAGCCGAAGCCGCCGCTCTCCGGCGACGACCCTCCCCCCTGCCACGGCGAGAAGATCACCAGCACACCCGCGAAGCCGAGCAGCAGACCGCCGAGGCGCCGCGGGCGCCACCCGCGCTCCGTCCCGAGCGCGAAGCCGATCAGCAGCGACCAGAGCGGAGTCGTCGCGTTGAGCACCCCGGCCGGGCCCGAGCCGACGGTCCGCACGCCCAGGGCGGCCAGGAAGAACGGCAGCGCGTTGCAGAAGAAGGCCGCCACGGCGAGCCGGCGCCAGATCGCGCCGCCACGCGGCAGGCGCTGACGTGCGGCCCGGGCGAGGAGGAGCAGCACGGCGGCCCCGAGAGCGGAGCGCGCCACGGTGATCTGCAGCGGGGTCAGCCCGTTCTGCAGCGCGAGCTTCGTCCACAGGAAGCCCGAACCCCAGAGCAGGGCGAGGACGGCCATCCGCAGCACGCGGCACCTGCCTTTCGTTCGTCGGCCCCCACCGGGGAGTGCCGGTACGAACGCTGCCCTGCGGGACGCAACAGGACAAGTGAAATGTTCTGCAGCACGTTTAAGCTGGACTACATGCTCGATGTGCGACGTCTGCAAGTGCTCCGCGCGGTGGTCACCGGCGGCTCCGTGACCGCGGCCGCCACCGCTCTCGGCTACACCCCGTCCGCCGTCAGCCAGCAGGTGGCGGCGCTGGAGAAACAGACCGGGACGGCGCTGCTCGAACGCGCCGGGCGCGGTGTGCGGCCGACCGCCGCCGGGCGGCTGCTCGCCGAACACGCCGCCGTCATCGAACAGCAGGTGGCCGAGGCCGGGACGGCGCTCGCCGATCTGCTGGCCGGGCGCAGCGGCTCCCTGGCGGTCCGCTACTTCGCCACGGCGGGAGCCGCCCTGGTGGCACCCGCGATCGCGGCCTTCCGCGGCGAGTTCCCGGGTGTGCGGCTCGACCTCGGGCTGACCGACCCCGAGGACCCGTTGCAGGACGTACTCCAGGGCCGGGCCGACCTGGCGGTGGTGGTCCGGCCCCACGGGCGCGAGCACCCCGGGCTGCGCCTCGTCAACCTGCTCGACGACCCGTACCGCGCCGTCCTGCCGAAGGGCCACCGGCTCGGCGCCAAGAGGGTCCTCGACCTGGCCGATCTGGCCGACGAACCCTGGGTCGCCAGCGGGCGGTCCGGTCCCTGCCACGACACCGTCCTGGACGCCTGCGCCGAGGCCGGCTTCCGCCCCGGCTTCGCGGTGGAAAGCGAGGACCACCCGACCGCACAGGGCTTCGTCGCGGCCGGGCTCGGTGTGGCACTGGTCCCCCTGCTGGGCCTGGCCCATCGCCACCCCGGCGTGACCGTACGGAAGGTGCGCACGCCGGAACCGGTCCGCGCGATCCACGCCGCCGTCCGGGAGGGCGCCTGGGGCCGACCCGCCCTCGAACGCCTGATCACCGCCCTGCGGGAGACGGCGCGAGCCACGCAGGTTGTGCGAGCGGCGCGAGCCTGAGAACTCGGGCTGCCCGACACCGAAGGGGCTCGCCGCCTTCGAAGCAGGTCTCCACCTGCGCGGCCGGCCGCTCCCACCGGCAGCGGCCCGAGCGTCCGGGTCCAGTGACGTTTCCGCTCACAGCTCCAGGTCGGCGCGGACGAGCCGGAACGCGGCCACCGGGTCCGCGGCGCGGGTGACCGACCGGCCCACGACAACATGTGACGCACCAGCGGCAACGGCAGCACCGGGAGTGTCGGACCGGGCGTGCTCACCCGCAGACCCACCGGGAAGCGCGACTCCCGGCGTGACGATCAGGGCGTTGCTCCCCAGCACGCCACGCAGCGCCCCGGCCTCCTGCGGCGATGCGATCACGCCATGGCAGCCGGCGCCTTCCGCCAGCCGGGCCAGCCGCAGCACCTGCTCCTCGGTCGAGGCCGAGGTCGAGGTCGAGCCGGTGACGCCGATGTCGGCGAGATCGGAGCTGGTCATGCTGGTGACGACGGTCAGAGCCAGCACACGAAGACGCGGAAAGTCCCGGGCCGCGGCGACCGCGGCGGACATGATCCCGGTGCCGCCCATACTGTGCACGGTCACCATGGAGACACCCAGAGCACCGGCGGCGCGGACGGCACCGGCCACGGAGTTCGGGATCTCGAAGAGCTTCAGGTCCAGGAAGACCTCCTTGCCCTTGGCCACCAGATCCTCGATCAGCCCCGGCCCGGCCGCCGTGAGCAGCTCCAACCCGACCTTGTAGAAACGACACTCCTCACCGAGCCGGTCGACGACTTCGTCGGCCGCTCGACGGTTGTCAAAATCCAAAGCAACGATGATCCGATCAGTTGGCTCCACGGCGTCATTCTCACCCACGCGCCCTCGGCGACGTCGGCGGCCCGCGTCCCGCCCGACCGCCCCCACCAGCGAACCTGCCCGTCGAACCCGGTGCTATGGGGTCACAGCACTGGCCCGGTCAGGAACGCAGCCATCTTCTGGGCCCGACAGACGCGGGGAGCAGGCGAACCGTTCCTGGGGTTTCGCTGCGGTTGCGGGGCCAACCCCGCACGCGCGGGGAGCAGCAGCCAGAGTGCCCCCGGGCCGTCGCGGGCGCCCGGTGGAGTGGGAAGTCGGAGAGCCCGACTTCCCACTCCACCGCAGTCGTTGTCAGCCGGACGGCTTCGCGAACGCCGGCCGCACGAGTACGGCGAGCAGCGCCAGCACCGCCGCCGCGAAGAGCGTGAACAGGTACTCCCCGGACAGCAGTCCGAAACCGAGCAGCATGACCTGCACCGCCCCCGCCCCCACCAAGGCGGAGGAACCACGGGACGCCGTGCGCGGCGACTGCATCGCCCACAAGCTCCGAGCCGCCCAACCGCTGACCCCGACCATGACCATCCCCGCGAACAGGAACCCGTACGGCGCGTAAGCCGGAGTGGGCGCCGTCTCGTCCTCGAAAGCGATACCACCCGCGAACAGCGGCATGGCGATGCAGAAGAAGAGAACGATCGCGATCGTCTCGAACAGAATCAGGGCCATCACCGCCAGCAGAGCAGCAGTGGAGGAGCGAGTCATCCTGCCTTCCAAGTGTTGCGGCTGTGTCCACTGTTGGGCCGACGCACCAATTCTGTCACTCAGTGCGACAGTGAGTACAAGCCGGGACCGCCCGGTCTGATACCCGAGCGCACGAAACTCGCTGCTTCGTGGCATCCACTGTCGACTCGGGCCCTCCGGACAGGTCGACAGTCCTGCCTACCGGAGGGACCCGCTTCAGCTCTTCCCTGACGGCAGCGTCCAGTCCGCTCTGCGGATCGAGCAGTCGCGGCCCCGCTTCGACTTCGCCAATGGAATTGCACGGGTGGCGTCGTGCCAGGCATCGAGCCTCGCCACGGCGGCCGACTCCGCCGCATTACGTCGTCGAGCCCTTCGAGCGTCAGGAGTTCTTCGACGCGTTGGCGGAGGTTTCGACCGCCGATGCGGCCGGACATCCGGGCGACATTCACCGGTCCGTGCAGGCCTCGAAAGGAGATCCCCGGAGGGCTTGAGCCTCCACCCCGGTCCCGAGCCGTCCGCGATTCGGAGCATGGGCGTTGAGCTGCTAATCTTCCTGACGTCGCGAGGGAGCTGATCCCTCGCCAGGCGTCAGCGGTGCTACCAGAGCACGTCCTACTTTCAGTAGGAAGAGTCCGTGCAACCCGGGCCTGGCGCTCCACCGTCGGACGGGGCCCGGCGCCACACAGGCGCCGGGCCCCGTCCGCATTCCCCACCCGGAAACGGGTGGTCCGGGCCCTTGGCTGCTCACGGTTCGCCGGGGCCCGAAGACGGCCGGGCCGAGGCAGGCCGGGCCATGGGTGGGCCTCGGCAAGGGCTGCCGTCTTGGCCGCCGACCCGACCTCGGCGATCAGATTGCCGACTCGCTCGCAGCCTGTGTGCTCCCGGCATATGTGAACCTCCTCGTCTGCCTGTGCGGGGAGTAGGCGTCGACTGCGAAGGCGCGGCCCTTGCAGCCGGAACCAACCCCGCCCGTGCGGGGAGCAGACCCCGCCACGGGCGAGTGGGAACCCTGCGACGGGACCAACCCCGCATGCGCGGGGAGCAGCCAACATCTGTTGCACCGTGCCGAGTTGGCGCTGGGACCAACCCCGCATGCGCGGGGAGCAGGGACTCGGACGTATGCCTGCTCCAAGGGGTCCGGGACCAACCCCGCATGCGCGGGGAGCAGGCCGTCCGACTCCGACTCGGAATCTCCGTCGAGGGACCAACCCCGCATGCGCGGGGAGCAGATCTCCGTCGAGTTCGCCGCCGTCGTCGTCGTGGGACCAACCCCGCATGCGCGGGGAGCAGCGGCACGACGCCGCGATCAGCGCGCTGGGGGAGGGACCAACCCCGCATGCGCGGGGAGCAGGACTTGCGGCCCCGGCCGGTCTTCGAGGTGGCGGGACCAACCCCGCGAGGTGGCGGGACCAACCCCGCATGCGCGGGGAGCAGGTCCAACCCGCAACTGCCAGCTACCGGGGGACGGGACCAACCCCGCATGCGCGGGGAGCAGGCCGGGGCTCCTTCGGATTCGGGCAGTACGGGGGGACCAACCCCGCATGCGCGGGGAGCAGGCGGGCTGGGGGAGCAGGGCGGTGCTCACCGCGGGACCAACCCCGCATGCGCGGGGAGCAGTGGGTGGCGCAGGACGAGAAGTCGGGAACGGTGGGACCAACCCCGCATGCGCGGGGAGCAGTCCTTCGCGCCTCCCCAGACCGGGCCGAGGACGGGACCAACCCCGCATGCGCGGGGAGCAGTCCGGGTCGGCCTTCGGGGAGGTGTCGAGGAGGGGACCAACCCCGCATGCGCGGGGAGCAGGCTTCGTCGCGGATCATGAGCGCGCTCTCCGGGGGACCAACCCCGCATGCGCGGGGAGCAGAAGAAGCTCACCCACGGGCAGCGCGACGTCCTGGGACCAACCCCGCATGCGCGGGGAGCAGAGTCGATGAGCTGCGGGTCTATCCGGCGAGGGGGCGGGATTCTGCAACTTCCAGGGATTCAGGCATTTCGGTCACCCTTGCAGGCAGGCTGCGTACCCGGCCAACCTTATCCAACCCGAGCAGCCCGAGTCCTCCGGCTGATCCCCGCGCTCGCGCACGTGCCTGGTCTCGCAGCTTCGCCGTCGGGTCCGATGGAGGCGGTTGCCTCGACCGCAGTGCGGCTTGCGCGGGGAAGCCGTGGTCGCAAGGGCGCTGCCGCAGGGCCACAGCGCGTCAGTTGTCCCGCGGCGGTTACGCGGGAGCGCGCAACCGACTGAAACGGGAGGGCGTTACGGTTCAGGGCAGGAAAGTGGCGCTGCCGGTGTGGGTCCACTGCGAGTCGATCTCGGGACGCAAGGAAGCACCGGAGGCGCCGGCTTCTCCGGCGCGGCGAGTCCACCGGACCGCCGGAACCTCCTCGACCGAATCGATACGTTCACCATCGTGTACACGAGGGATGCCCGCCCCTCAACACCGCCTGAAGCAAGGCCCATTGGCGGAACCGCCGGTGGCGGACCGGACGTTACCCGGACATGCTGAGCATGGTGAGTCTCGCAGGAAGCCTGCTGTTTCCCGCCGCCCTGGTCGTGGCGTTCTTCCTCCTGGCCGCCGCGCGGCAGCTTGTGCTGCGAACCCAACGGCCCGCATGGGTGCTTCAGCGTCTGCAGCGGCGCGATGACCGCGGCGAACGCGGGGTCGGAGCCACCGCGACCGAGGAGCTTCATGCGCTCCTCTACGCCGGCAAGCGAGTTCAACTGGAGCAGCGCCGGATCGAGTTGGTCCTTCGCGATGACGAGAACGACGGCGCACCTCCCAGGACCGGAATCGACCTCGATGCCGGTACCGCGACCGTCCTCCGTTCCCCGACCGGCGGCCCGAGCCGCAGGAAGTAGCCCAACCACCCCCCAGCAGGACTGTGGCGCGGTAGCGCTAGCCGCCCACCTGCGCCCAGGTATCCGGTGGCCGCGCACCCGGTGCCGGCCGCAACTCACCGATCACATCGTCCAGTCCGAGCCGCCGAACGCCGGCCGCCGCCAGGACCACGGAGTCCAGCGTCCCGCCGCGCGTCCTGGTCCTGCCCAGTCGCGGCGCGTCGCACCGGTGCCCACCGTCGCCCCCCGGCAGGCTGGTCGGCGTGCCTCCGCACGGCGCGTCGCGAACGTCCTCGCGGGCAGGGCGCGGCAACCAGGCCCAGCCCGTCCGGGGTCGCCGTCGGCAGGTCCTTGGGCGAGTGGACGACCAGATCGACCTCGCCCACCAGCAGTGCGGCCTCCCGATCGGTGGAGAACGCAGAACCGCCCGAGGGCCCGGACACCACGGCTGGTGGTGTCCGGGCCGGCGACGGTGGGGCAGATGCCTCCCCGCGGCTGCCCCACCTGGCGGGGCAAGGGCTCCTCCTCGATAGCCTCGCCCGTATGACGACGATTGACGACCTGCTTGCTCTGGTACCCCCGCCGACGAACCCCATCGACGCGAGCGGTGACTGGGCGCAGGTCGAGAACGCCCTCAGCCTCGAACTTCCCTCCGATTTCAAGTCCCTCATCGGTTCCTACGGCTTGGGCCAGTTCGTCGACTTCATCACCCCTCTCACACCGTTCGGCAGCCGGAACCGCCTGCTCCAGTCCGCGCAGCAGCTGCTGGAGACCGAACGTCCGTTCCGGGAGGCGAACCCGGACGAGTGCCCCTACCCCTACTTTCCGGAGGCCGGTGGCCTGCTGGAATGGGCTGGAACCGACAACGGTGACCGGCTCTGCTGGGTGACCGGCGGCCACCCGGACACCTGGACCGTCGTCGTATGGAACCCGCGCGGGTGCTACTACGACGCCCACGAGACCGGCGCGGCCGGCTTCCTCCACGGCTGGCTGAGCGGACGGCTCAACACCACCGTCTTCGCTGCGAACGAGCACGTCACGGCACCGTGGTTCGAACCGTTCCGCGAGCTCAAGCACGTCTACATCAAGCTCACCGACGGCCGGCGGACCTACCCCGAGCGCCTTCGGGTCCTGCGGGAGGCCCTCTCCCCGACGGCCGACCGAGGTGGCTACGGGGACGAGGACGGCCGCCAGGACCACTTCGACGCCACCGAACTCGGTTGGAGACTCACCTACGAGACGGCTTACGGCCACCGGATCCGCATCGCCTTCCCACCCGCCGACGAAGATCAGGTGCGATCGACCCTCCTCGCCGCCATCCACAGCATGGGCTGTGACGTGCTGTCCACGACGACACACCGAGGCGAGCCTGTCTGGGGCTGACCTCGGCCGAGCCGCCCGGCCCCCCGCCCGGCTCGGGGCTATGAGCCGACGCCGTGGTTCGGAGGCGCACCCGCGCTGTTCTGCCAGCAGTGAACTCCGGCCCGACCGGGCTCGACGGTCACTACAGTCCCGTCCCATGACGACGGTTACTGCACGCACGGTCGAGTATCCGGCCGACGGCCTGACAATGATCGGGCACCTCGCACTCCCGGCCGGTGTCGGCCGCCGGCCCGCAGTGCTGATCGGGCCGGAGGGCCTGGGGCTCAGCGACGCCGAACGCCAACGGGCCGACGCTCTCGCCGAACTGGGATACGTGGCGCTGGCCTTCGACCTCCACGGCGGGCGCTACTTGGGCGAGCCCGAGGACATGCTGGCCCGCTGCCTGCCGCTGCTCGCCGACCCCGACCGGATGCGGGGCATCGGCCACGCGGCACTCGACGTACTGCGCGCCGAACCGCGGACCGACCCCGACCGGATCGCCGCCGTCGGCTACGGCACCGGGGGCGCAATCGCGCTGGAACTCGGGCGCGACGGCGTCGACCTGCGCGCGATCGGGACGGTCAACGGACTGACCACGGGCCGACCGGGCGAGGCGGCGCGCATCCACTGCCCGGTGTGGGCCGGGGTCGGATCGGAAGACCCGATCATGCCGCCCGCGCAACGGGAAGCGTTCACCGCCGAGATGCAGGCCGCCGGCGTCGACTGGCGCCTCACGGTCTACGGCGGCGCCCTGCACGCCTTCCACCACCCTCCGGTCGACCACACCGTGCTCCCCGGCGTCGGCCACCACCCACGGCACGCGCAACGAGCCTGGCGCGACGTCCTCGACCTGCTCGCCGAGTGCCTCCCCGTACCGGAGTGAACCGGTCAGCACCCGCGAACCGGGCTGGTCGCCCGCCACCGGTTCCGCCAGTTGCCGCCGCCATGCCGCCTCCTGTCGGCGGGCAGCAGACGAACCGGCAACGACCAGCGACGGCAAGCCGAGGTCCGCATCCGAGCCGCCATGGACCTCCTCCGTACAACTGATGTGAGAGAGCGCCATGGAACTGCAGTTCGTCGGAATGGGCCCGAGATGCAAGACGGGGATCCGCCGACCGAGTGGGTGGATGAGGAGAAGCGGGTCGCGTGTTCTTCGACTCCGTCTTCCATAGGGGTGCTGGGACGCCACGAAAGCCCCTGGTATCGGGCGGACGCCCGGGCGGACCAGGTCCACCCCGCACCGCCCGACCAGGTGGTGCGCCACCGCTGCCAGGGTTGAGGCACGGCGGCCCCGAGTCGATGCTCGGGGCCGCCTGGACGTCCGGGACCAACCCCGCATGCGCGGGGAGCAGCCAGCGGGTGTAGGCGCTGTAGAGCTGGGCCTGGGACCAACCCCGCATGCGCGGGGAGCAGAACCCCATCGGGGACATTCGCTCGATCATCGCGGGACCAACCCCGCATGCGCGGGGAGCAGCCTGCTGATGGACCGGTACATCGCCGAGCACGGGGACCAACCCCGCATGCGCGGGGAGCAGTCGAAGTGCTCGGGGCTGGGCAGGGAGTCGCCGGGACCAACCCCGCATGCGCGGGGAGCAGGTCGTCCGCGTCGGAGTCCAGGCCCAGGGCGGGGGACCAACCCCGCATGCGCGGGGAGCAGTCCTGTGGGGGGAGGCCGCCCACCACGTTCGGGGGACCAACCCCGCATGCGCGGGGAGCAGGACCTGGAGGAAGTCCGCCGCGCGTACGGATGGGGACCAACCCCGCATGCGCGGGGAGCAGTCCACCACCAGCAGCACGGCGCCCGCCTTCGGGGGACCAACCCCGCATGCGCGGGGAGCAGGCCCAGCGGCTGCCGGGGCCGACGTAGACGGCGGGACCAACCCCGCATGCGCGGGGAGCAGAGTTGGTGAGCTGCGGGTCTATCTGGCGGCGGGGCGGAGTTTTGCAACTTCCAGGGAATCGGGCATTTCGGCTACCTCTGCCAGCAGGCTGTGCACCGGGGTCACCCTATCCCTTCCTGCCCTCCGCTCGCCGTCCCGCGTGCACGGGTGGGTTGCGCCTGGTCCGGGTCACGACGGCGTGTCGGAGCGCTGGCCCGCGAGGCGGGCGATGTCGTCGGCGATGCTGCCCAGGGGAACCACGGTGCCGATAGATCGGAACCAGTCCCACAATTCGAGGGCATGGTAGAGCCGGTAGAGGTCGAGGCGTTCGGCGGCGTCGGCAGGGAGCGGTCCGTAGCCCTCGAAGAGGGTATGGCGTTCGGGTTCGCCGCGGCCGAGGGAGTAGTAGTCGGTCTTGGCGAGGTCGATCAGGGGGTCTGCGGCGATTGCGTTCTCGACGTCGATGATGCCGGTCACGTGGGCCACGTCCCCCGGGCCGACGAGGACGTTGCCCTCGTGGAGGTCGTTGTGGCAGAGGACGGCGGCCCGGCAGTTGTCGAACAGGGCGCCGTCGCGCTCGATCCGTCGTGCGACCGTGTCGTGGAGTCGGTCGTCGCCGCCGAGGGTCTTGAACTCCGCGAGCTTCTTGGCGAACTGGTGCCGCATGTAGGTCCCGTTGTCGGGGCGGGGATCGAGGAGGTGGTCGGTCATGTACCCGTACGCTTCCTGGCCGACCTGGTGGATCGTGGCGAGAGCGGCGCCCATCTCCCGGTAGAACGACGGGATTTGTGAAGCATCCAGATCCTTCGACGCCTCCGACAGGGGCCGTCCCTCCAGCAGGCTCAGGACCGTGACGGCCCGGCCGTCGGGTGCTCCGTCCGGCATGTGGTGGAGCACTCGCGGCACCGGGAGGGAGTCGAGGCCGGCGAGGATCCGGTAGACGCGGACCTCCTTCACCTGCTTCCACGCCCACTCGGGTGCGTACACCTTGAGGATCGCGGAGTGGGCGGGATCGGCACAGCGCAGCTCGTACACCGTGCTCAACTGGCCGCCCGTACGCGGCAGCACCTCGATCACCTCGGCGTCGGGGAACACCTCCCGCAGAAGCGGTTCGGTCCACGCGGTCCCTGGAGGCAACTGGTCCGGCTGCGGCACGAGTCGACCATAGGCATCGAGGTGCACTGCGGCAATCGAATTGCCCGGCAGCACAACCACCTATGAAAAGACCGAAGTTGACGTCCTGTTGGAGGACGTCGAACGGGACGGTCGGCAGCGGATCGGAGTGATCCGCTGCCGGCAGATCCCAGGTGCTAGTCGGCGGGGGTGCCGCGGAGGAGGAAGGGGAGGTGGGCGCCGCGGGTGAGGGCGTCGAGGGCGTGGGTGGTGCGGCGGTGGTGGTCGGGGTGCATGGCG